>CAYOSZ010000048.1:0-9718 GCA_964406715.1 uncultured Ignavibacteria bacterium
TGAACGGTATGATCATTTACAATACCACGACCAACCAGTTTAACTTCTATGAAGCCGGAGCTTGGGTTACCAAATGACAATCGACGTTATTTATAGGGAAGAGGCTCCCTAACAGGTCAAGCTTTTCATTGGTCACGCAAAGATTATCCGTGATGGACATAGAGAAGAAGTTTTGCAGGGGTGATTCACGTGGTAACATCCCGCCACAGGCGGGGTAGCCCCGACTACGGGTTTCGCTCCGGCAATCCAGGTTCCACCAGAATGCTCTTTTCCCTTTCCACCAGAGCCAGCCCCGGTTTTCCTTTCTTGGGCTTGCGCACGTACTTGGCTTGAGTGTAGACCACCATCGCTTTCTTTTCCTCCCTGGCCTTACTATAATATGCCGCCACCTTAGCAGCCTCTTTAATCTGAACATGCGATGGCTCGGTCTTTTTGTCCTTTCTTCTGAGCAGAACGTGCGAGCCTGGAACGTCCTGGGCATGAAACCACAGATCATCCGGGCGGGCAAACTTGAAGGTAAGTTGATCGTTTTCCCGGTTGTTTCGGCCCACCAGAATCTCCGCCCCGCTCTCTGTGATGAAGATTCTGAACTGAGGTTTTTTCTCTTTTGATTTTTGAAGTGAGGATTTTCCATCCTTTCCCAGGGCTTGGGCCGAAAGAAGCCCGAACCGAATCAATTCACGCCTGATTTCCTCTAAGTTGCCTTCTTCCCTTTGCTTTTCCAATCGTTCGGATATCTGTTCCAGATCGATAATTTTGTCTTCAGTCTCCGAATGCCTCCTGGTGATTATCTTCAGTCCCTCTTTGGCTTTTTTGTGTTTCTTGAAATACCTTTGAGCATTGCCCATGGGGGAAAGCTTTACATCCAGAGGTATTTCGATTTCGGAATGTTCCGATCCAAATATGTCGACAAGAGCTGCCGAAGATTGCCCCTTCTTTATCTTTTCATTGTTCATCATCAAAAGATCGCCGAATCTCTTGAACTGCTCGAATCTCTTTGCTTGTTCCAAATCACTTTCGATTTTCTTTTTCCGCTCATGCAATTTCTTAAGGGGGCGCTGGACAACCAAAGATAGTTTGTGTAGCTCTCTTTTTTGTTCTTCCCGTTCCTGCTTAATGGAGAAGAAGCTTTTTAGAGCAGCGTTCAAGCTCTCGCACATAATTTTCTGGCCATCCGGGATGGAGGGAAGATCAACACAGCTTATACCTTTTGGATCGCCGTTTTGCTCCAGTATGATCTGAAAATCAAGGTGGTGCTTTGAGATTTCTCCAAAGATGTGGGAAAATGTCTTCCATAGAAGCTCAACGTTCTCCACAGAGAGTTCAGATCCCTCCACCTTTGGATCGAGTCCGGTTTGGTGGAAAATTCTCCGGGATAAGAGCTCATCTGCGCCCATGAAATTAAAACTAAGGCAATCGCGAAGGGGCTTATTGGAAGAAAAGATCACCCTGCCGAATTCCTTCTGCGATATGGAGAAGGGATTTCTCTTTTTGGGAGGCGGAGGGGGGACATATTCGCCTCCGGGCAGAATCTGCCTGAACCTGCTGCGGTCGGAATCCACCTTCCTCAAACAGTCGACCACCCCACCGTCCTTTTTCACCACGATCACATTGCTGTTTCTTCCGGTCAGCTCGAAGATCAGATTGAATCTCTGGCCTGTGCCAAATTGGGTCTTCTTCTCGCAGGATATTCGGATGACCCGATCGAAGTCGATCTGCTCCACCTTTTGGACAAATCCACCCACCGAAAACAAGAGGAGATTGGTCTTTTGATAATCTTCTTTCCGTTTTTCTATCTCGTCTTTTCCCCATAATTCCACCCGGCAGTTTTCGGAATGAGCCGAAAAGAAAAGGGATATTTCTTTGTTTTTTCCGCCCAGAGAAAACAGAAGTTCCCTCTGATCGGAGGAGATGAGCACCTCTCGTATCCTGAGTCCCAAAAGCTCGTCCTTCAGCTCTGATGTCAAGCAGAACACATGGGTGGAGTTCAAAAACATGTTTTTTCGTTCCGCTCCTTTTGTGATGATGGGTTAAAATTCGGGCGGACACTGAGGTCCGCCCCGCAGCATAAAGTAATTTCCTTTAAGTACCTTAGGTGCAACCCTTCTCACCGGGGGAGATAGGTTTTCTTCAGATAGTTCTCAAATTCCTCCAGTGATTCGAATATCCTTTTGGACAAGAATTTCACCGACCAGTTTTCCTTCAGCGGGCTTATGGTCCAGACCGGAACTCCCCTTTGATGACATTCCCACATCTCGATGGCAGTCCCCATGGAGGCTTCCGGCAGATAGGCTATCATGCAGTCGCATTCGGTGGCCAACTTTATGTAGCCCAAAAAGACCGACTCGCCGGTGCGGTAATCGTAGTTCACCGAATCGGGATGTTTTTCCACCGGATCGAATATCCTGGCTTCGGGAAAGTATTTCCGAAGGATCACCTTGATCTGGTTCCGATAATCCTGGCTGTGAAGGTTTTTCCCTGCGTTTGAACCTTGAATTATTCCGGCTAAAAAGAAGGATCGAATCGGTTTCATTTTTTCCCTTACCTCTCTCCCACTCCTACAAATCTTCGATGTCCTCCTCTCTACAAAGTGGAGAGGGATTCAACCTGAAGGGGAGTGAGGTTCTTATGTCATGGTCATGGCGATTGCCACCACGTTGACGATATCGTCCACACTGCATCCCCGGGAGAGATCGTTGGCCGGTTTGGCCAGTCCCTGAATAACCGGACCGATGGCTTCCGCTTTGGCCATTCTCTGTACCAATTTATAGGCTATGTTCCCCGCATCCAGATCCGGGAATATCAGAACGTTTGCGTTCCCCCCGATGGGGCTGTCCGGACACTTCTTCTGTGCCACCTGAGGAAGGATGGCGGAATCAGCCTGAAGCTCTCCGTCGATTTTAAGGTCCGGTTTCAGCTCTTTTGCGATCCGGGTTGCCTCCTTGACTTTATCCACCAGCTCATGTTTGGCACTCCCTTTGGTGGAAAAGGAGAGCATGGCCACCTTCGGCTCTTCTCCTATCAGATCCTGAAAGGTCCTGGCGGATGAGACAGCGATGGAGGCAAGCTGAGGGGGATCCGGGTCGGGTATCACCGCACAATCGGCAAAGACGAACACTTTGTCTTCTGTCCCCAGAAACTCCGGCAGCACCATGATGAACGAGCTGGATACCGAGTTGATGCCGGGAGCCATCCCGATGATCTGAATGCCAGCCCGCAAAACGTCGCCGGTTGTGTTTACCGATCCGGCCACGAACCCATCCACCTCGCCTTTTTTCGCCATCATGGCGCCATAAAACAAAGGACCTGTCATGATCTTCCGGGCTTGATCGAAAGTGATTCCCTTCTTTTTTCGAAGCTCTTGATATACTTGAGCATATTCTTCCAGCTGGGAGGAGCCGGCTGGAGAGATCACTCTCACTTTACTTAAATCAAGGTCATTGGATGAAGCCAGTTTTCCTATCTGCACCTCATCCCCCAGCAGGGTAACTTCAGCCAAACCTTCAGCTAAAATTCTCTTGGTGGCCTTGATCATTCTCTCCTCAGTCCCCTCGGGAAGAACCACCCTCTTATTTTTGGCTTTTGCCTTTTCTTTTATCCGGTCAATTACATGCATTCGAAGCTCCTTTTCTCAAGATGCGCCCAAAGTTTGATAAGTTCGGGACGGGAAGTTAACGTTTAAGCCCGCTCTCCCTGGCAAACTCCTCCATTAACCTTTTTTGTTTCTCGCTTAATTTTTTGGGGATATCCACCACCACCTCCACGTATTGGTCTCCTTGAGAACCGTTTACCTCCACTCCCTTTCCTCGCACTCTGAATTTCGTTCCGCTTTGAGTTCCGGGCGGTATCTTAAGATCCACCTTGCCGTCGATGGTTCGCACTCTGATTTTGCTCCCCAAGGTGGCCTGAGCCAGATTGATGGGGATGGTGCAATAGACGTCTTTTCCCCTTCGCTCGAAGAATCGATGCTTGCCGATATTGACCTTTACGATCAAGTCTCCGGGAGAACCTCCTGATACTCCCGGATGTCCCTGACCGCGCAACCTTAGCTGAACACCATCATTTATGCCAGCAGGTATGTTGATCAAAATCTTCTTTCTGGCGATGGTCTGTCCTCTTCCTCCGCACTGTGGGCAGGGCGTGCTTATGATTTTTCCTCTTCCCAGACATCGGGGACAGGGACGGCTCACCGCAAATCCACCCTGGGCAAAGGAGACCATTCCTGACCCGCCGCACTCCGGACAGGTGGAAAGGGTGGTGCCCGGCTGGGCGCCCGTGCCTCCACAAATAGGGCAAGCTTCCTCCTTCCTGAGCTCGATGGTGGTCTTGCCGCCGGAGATGGCAAGGTCAAAGGGAATCTCCACCTCGGCGTAAAGGTCCGTCCCTCTCTGCGGTCCCCATCTCTGGCGTCTGGTGGTTTCCCCCCTATCAAAAATCTTGCTGAACAGATCCCCCATATCCCCGAATCCTCCCAGGTCCTCAAAAGAGAAAGTCCTTCCTTTTCCCCGTCTTCCGGAAAAGATGTCTTCCGAACCTTCAAAACCGGTGAAGCCCCTCTGTCCCATCTGCCTGAGCTGATCGTACTGTTTCCGTTTCTGCGGGTTGCCTAAAACCTCGTGAGCCTCGGAGATCTCTTTGAATTTCTCCTCAGCCATTTTGTTATTGGGATTGGCATCGGGATGGTACTTTTTGGCCAGGCGCCGGTAAGCTTTTTTTATTTCCGCATCCGTCGCATTTTCACCAACCCCCAGAATCTCATAGTAGTCTTTCTGAGCCATGCGATCTTTTCTCCTCCTTCACCCGTCAAAAGAGAACTGTCGGAAACAAAATAAGCGTCGCTTTTGGATTTGTCAACAGTGCAGCTATTTCTCCTTCAGGAAAAAGCATCCGCAGTGTTTGGCTGATGATCTTCGACCAAATAAGTTGACCTACCCTGTGCTCCCACATAAGGCCAATTTCCAGTATGTTCCAAGCCACTTTAGTGGCGTCAGATCAACCATATTAACGTAGTTCTCAGCCCATTTGGGCGTTAATACCTAAACCTGACTACGGAGACCCGTCTGGGAAAGTCAGTTTGAACAACTTATAGCTAACGAGAGACGTCAAGTTAAATTTGCAGTTCTCAGCCACTTTAGTGGCGTTTTTCCATCCCTTCCCCTGGTCAGGCTGAAATCGTAGATCCCGCGTAGGCGGGATCTGACACTCCAGAGCAACCTCATTTACTTACTATACGGAAAAACAAAAGGCGAGAGAGATCTCCCGCCTTGTTGGGGCTGACTTGCTTTTGCTTTTTCTATTCTGCCTTCTTGGTGGGTGTTTCTTTTTTATCGTTTTTTTGGGCCGGAGGACCCTTCTCTTCCCTTTCCCTTTTCTTGTATGATTCACTCCGGTGGTCGGTGATGTAGAAGCCGTTTCCCTTGAACAACAATCCTCCACCCCCGGAGATCAATCTTCTGACCTCTCCCCCGCAAACAGGGCAGGTCTTTACCGGCTCGTCCGTTATCTTTTGAAAACGCTCAAACCGGTGATGACACTGCTCGCATTCATATTCATAAGTGGGCATTTCTTTGTTTCCTCAATCTGTGCTTAAAGACAGGCATTTGCAACCCTGCCGTCAATTATTGTCCTGCTCTTCTTTCCCCCGGCTCTTCATATTCGATTTTCCCGTCCATGAGAGCCTGCAGGGCTTCCGCCGCCACTCTCCGATAAAGCTGGGGTTCACTCTTTTCTTCGCCCTCCTCCGACTGTTGATCGTGCCTCTTTTTGTTAAATCGCGCGTTTAAGAGTCTGGCATATTTTGAGGCGACGATTACCTGTTTGTATCTGTTTATCTTCATTTTTTCGAGTTCTTCTAGGTATTGATCCACGGCGTATTACCTCTTCTCTTCGGCAATTTGATTTAAACTACATTATACGTATGTATTTTTGCTACTATTTGAGACATATGCCTTTGTAACCGTCGGCTTTTAGCCTTCGAAAGTTTTGGAATTGCGCAACCTGAAGGTTGCGGCTACCCTTTTAATTAAACAAATGAGTTACAGACTTCTAAAGCAAATAGAGGATAGTTAAGCTACTTTTTAGGCAATAATTCCTTATGGATGATGTCAACGGCTTCAGCAAATGTCTTTCTTTCAAACCTGAATTTGGCTTTCACAGCAGATCCTATTAGTTTCTCAAATCGAGGCCGAACAACTTCTTCGTTTGGATCAAAAACCCAAAATCTATTAATTAGAGTTTTCCCAACAGAACCTAATGCAAATAGATATCGGAAAAATGAATCACTTTCGGTTAAGGAAAAACCTGATACAAAGATATTTTCTGCATCTGATAACTCCAATGCAGCTCGCTGCCAGACTTTAGACAAATCTTGATGGTATTCTGTTTTATTCCAGGTTGGAGGAACGATGATTGGATCGGGTTCAACAGGTTTATTACAATGAATCTGTGATGAAAATCGCGATGCCACTTCTTGTTCTAAATGAAATGATTTTTCCCTACTTAGTCTTTGTTCAAAATGAGGATCCTTCCAAAGTATGTTAATAAAGGATTGTAAATCTAAAGGGGTAATCTCCCTGCATTGAGAATTGGAACATCGACTCCAATTAAGGGAACCGTGCAATTTTAGAAGAATCGTATTATCAGGATTATCGTTTTCACTCAGACAATAGTTTGCTGGATGTCCGTACGCCCACAAAGCATGATCCAAGGCTAGGTCGTAATTAAAAGTAAGGATTGAACATTTCTTTGGAGAGGTAGCTTCGTTTAAATCTTTTACCAATTCAGCTAATGATTTATATCCCTCTGTTGGATATGGATAACCATCTCGAACTGGATAGGTAACAGTCTGTTGTAACGTGACAGATATTAACTGTCTTATGGAGTTCAAAAGTAAGTCAATTTGCTCACCTTCCATTTCTGGTAGTCTATTAATAACACGTCCCATTTCAAAGGCAGCAAATATTGATTCAATGTTATCTAAATCAAGCTCAGCTTTTGAGTGAACAGATTGGAGTTTAGATCTTGATTCGAATACACGTTCAAAATCCTTTTTGAATTTCTGGACTTTGCCTTTTTTATAAAGTTCAGTAGCACGATCAAGAAAATCTGCCATAAGGGGTGCGCCAGTGTGTTTTGAGGCACCTGCGCCTAATATGAATACTATTTCACTCAAATGTTCCTCCTTTAGGGCATGTTATTTCATTCTAAATCTTCTGCATTCTTTTGTCAAGCTTTTTTGTCTCCCTTTGCTTGGCAGGGCTGAATGCCCTGCCCTATGGGTTGATGGATTATACGATTCATCTAATCAATTTCGGGTCGCATGAATGCGACCCCTACAAACTGCCATAGGGGCGGGAATTCATCCCGCCCCGCATTTCAGGATTAGGGAGAGGTTTCACCGAACCAACTATAATGCAACAGATGCATCTCCCCCTATCGGGGGGATGCATCTGTCGATTTTATCTGAGACCCAGATGCTAACTTAGGCACCTCAACTCACCACCTCATAGTCGGCATCCACGGCCTCGCCTTCTCCGCCCTTCTTTCCTTCGGATTGTCCGGTTTGATTGTCCGAATTTTGACTTTGCTGTGCTCCCGCGCTTGACTGCGTCTGCTGCTGGTACATCTTGCCGGCTGCTTGGTGCCACACAGAAGTCAGGGCTTCGGTGGCGGATTTAATCTCGTCTATGCTTTCATCCTTCAAAGCTTCCTTGACTCTTGCTAGTGCCGCTTCCACCCTGGCTTTGGTATCGGAATCCAGTTTGTCTCCATACTCTTGCAGTCCTTTCTCGGTTTCGAAAACCATCTGGTCAGCCCGGTTCTTAACATCCGTCTGCTCGCGCTTTTTCTTGTCTTCGCCTGCATGAGCCTCGGCGTCCTTCACCATCTTCTGTATCTCCTGTTTGGTCATACCGCTGGAAGCCTCGATGCGGATGCTCTGCTGTTTTCCGGTGGCCTTATCTTTAGCGGAGACGTTCAGAATCCCGTTGGCATCCAAATCGAAGCTGACCTCAATCTGCGGCAATCCCCGCGGTGCCGGTGGTATGCCGTCCAGATGGAATCTGCCGATGGTCTTGTTGTCGGCGGCCATGGGACGCTCACCCTGAAGCACGTGAATCTCCACCGAGGTCTGGTTATTTTCCGCGGTGGTGAAAATCTCGCTCTTGCGGGTGGGAATGGTGGTGTTTCTCTCGATCAGCTTGGTGAAGACGTTCCCTAAGGTCTCGATGCCGAGCGAAAGGGGAGTAACGTCCAAAAGCAGCACGTCCTTAACGTCACCGGCCAACACCCCGCCCTGAATGGCAGCTCCCACCGCCACCACCTCGTCCGGGTTGACACCCTTATGCGGCTCCTTGCCGAAAAGCTGACGGGCCGTCTCCTGAACTTTGGGCATGCGGGTCATTCCACCGACCAAGATCACCTCATCGATGTCGGAGACGGATAAGTTTGCATCGGCCAAAGCCTTTTTGCAGGGCTCCACCGTTCTTTGAATCAGATCATCCACCAGCTGTTCCAGCTTTGCCCTGGAAAGGGTCAGGTTCAGGTGTTTGGGACCGGAGGCATCTGCGGTTATGAAAGGCAGGTTTACGTTGGTCTCCAGTGTGCTGGAGAGTTCGCATTTTGCCTTCTCTGATGCCTCCTTCAGCCTCTGCAAAGCCATAGGGTCGTTGGAGAGGTCTATGCCCTCCTGCTTTTTGAACTCTGATACAATCCAGTCGATTACGCGTTTGTCGAAGTCGTCTCCTCCCAGATGAGTGTCTCCGTTGGTGGATTTTACCTCGAAGACCCCGTCGCCCAGCTCAAGGATGGAGATATCGAAGGTTCCTCCACCCAGATCATAGACCGCAATCTTCTCGTCTTTCTTCTTGTCCAATCCATACGCCAAGGCTGCGGCGGTGGGCTCGTTTATTATTCTTTTCACTTCGAGTCCGGCAACCTTTCCGGCATCCTTGGTAGCCTGTCTCTGGCTGTCGTTGAAGTAGGCAGGAACGGTGATGACCGCCTGGGTCACCTTCTGGCCCAGATAGTCCTCCGCAGTCTGCTTCATCTGCTGCAGAATCATGGCAGATATCTCAGGAGGTGAATACTCCTTGTTTCCGATTTTAACCCTGGCATCGCCGTTTGGTCCTTCCACCACCTTGAAGGGGACGGTTTTGATTTCGGACCCCACCTCTTTGAACTTACGCCCGACGAATCTTTTGATGGAGAAAACCGTGTTGTCCGGGTTGGTGATGGCCTGTCTTTTTGCCACCTGCCCCACCAGTCTTTCGCCCTGCTTGGTAAACGCCACCACCGAAGGGGTGGTTCTGGACCCTTCAGCATTCTGGATAACCACCGGATTTCCACCCTCCATCACCGCCACGCACGAGTTGGTGGTTCCCAAGTCAATTCCTATGATTTTACTCATTTTCATCACTCCTTATTTCTTCGTTTTTAAGGATTCTGTTTCGGAGTGCGAAAGCTTGCTTTCGCGATCTTATGAAACCCAGTAGTGCTGGTTTCCTCAACCATCATCACTGCGTCTAAACCGCACCAGCAAGCTGGTGCACTCCCGTTTGGATTTTTTCCAGATGACATATTTCCATTTCTAAGTTATATCAAAGCCTATTCCAATGCCAAGGAGAGGAATAGTCAAACGTTTTCTTAAAACAGGGGGAGGAGATCGACTCTCCTCTCCCCGGATCGTGTTACTCGATGCTTATCGGGATCTCCTTGGGCT
>CAYOSZ010000049.1:0-6146 GCA_964406715.1 uncultured Ignavibacteria bacterium
CGGAGACGTATTCGTGCTTATCGAAGAAAAAGACCATCCTGTCTTCAGAAGGCGGGGAGACGACATTATCCACGATACCCTGATCAGTTTCACCCAGGCCGCCTTAGGGGATGCGATAAAAATTCCGACTCTGGATGGCGACAGTAGCCTCAATATCCCCCCGGGAACCCAGTCGGGAAAGATATTCAGACTGAGGGGAAAGGGAATACCACACCTGCAAGGCTATGGGAGAGGAGATGAGTTGATCCAGGTGTTAGTCTGGGTCCCTTCCCGTTTGTCCTCAGAGGAGAAAAAGCTCTTGAAGGAGTTGGCTTCAAAGGAGAATATAAAACCACCCGAGGGGGACAAAAGCTTCTTCGATAAATTGAAAGAGACATTGGGATTTTAGCGTCCAGCTGACAGCCCTGGTTATTGTCAACTGATGGAGTGGATTTAAAGAATTACACTGGCTTTTTGAAAAGATCGATCTGTTCGAGGAGGAATAATAAAGGGGTATATCGAAATCGAAGTTATGGTCCCGTTAGGGATCGCAGATCCTGTTGGCAATTTTCTGATGGATCTAGGGTCGAAGGGGGTATGGTTCAAGCCAGATGTCAAAGGCTCAGCCGTGATAGGCTACTTATCGTACTAAAGTGATGCAGAAGCCATAAGGGGATCGATTCAAAATTATTTAGATGAGCTGAAAATGCTTGGATTTCAGGTCGATCAAAGCAAAGTCAATCTGAGAGAAATAAAGGGGGAAGACTGGAGCCAGGGATGGAAGAAGATCTTTAAGCCCATCTTCGTAACCGACGACATGGTGATCCTTCCCGACTGGGACAGGTCCGATTATCCGGGCAGAATCGTCGTTCGTATCAAACCCGGCATGGCTTTCGGTACCGGCGATCACGCCACCACCCAGCTTTGCATCCGAGCCCTGGGCAGATTCCTAAAACCTAAAGACAAGATTATCGACGTGGGATGCGGCTCTGGAATTTTAAGCATCGTATCTGTCAAGCTCGGCGCATCATATGCCCTGGGTTTGGACATTGATCAGGATGCCATAGAGAATGCATCCGAAAACCTGGCTTTAAACCACGTGGAGGAGACCGTGGCGGTAAGGCTGGGAACGGCAAATGCCGGTATCCCCGAAGCGCCTTTCGATTTGGCGGTTGCCAATATCAACCGGATAGAAATTGTGGAATCCTATGACAGGATAGCACCTCTGGTAAAGCTCGATGGAAGGCTCGTCTTTTCCGGCATACTCGAGGGGGAAGAAGGCTATATGACGGATTTCTTCGCCAGGCAAAAACTGAAGGACGTAGAGGTCACCCATCAAGACGAATGGGTGTGCTTTGTTGGGAGGAAAGTAATCATTTAACCCCAAACCCTAAACCCTCTCTCCACTATGAGGGTGTGTCATAATGTCATTCTGATCCCGCCAAAGGCGGGAGAAGAATCTCGATTTTGTAACTTATTAGAATTATTAGATTCTTCACTTCACCCTGCACCAAATGGTGCAGGGCTTCGCTCAGAATGACAGCTGTACGTTTTTAAAGGCTGCGCCACAGTCTCCATGTGGAAAGGGGGACGCAAGGGGAAAGTTACTTACGACATAGACATGATCACTAATTTCTACACTCCCGTTGATAAAATCTCCGGGGATTGCTTGACTATCGATGGTGAGGAAGCAAAGCATATCCTGTCGGTTCTCCGCCATGGATGTGGGGACATGATCGACGTTGTGGACGGTCGGGGCACCAAATACCGGGTCTTAATCGAAGAAGTGTCTAGAGACTTCCTTGAGGGAAAGATCCTTTCCCGCAAGCAGATGGAAAATGAACCTGTCTGCCGCGTGACCTTAGCTCAATCTATCTGCCGGAAGGAGAGGATGGATTTTGTAGTCGAGAAGGCCACCGAAATCGGTGTCGGCGCGATCATTCCCCTGACGACCGAAAGAAGCTTGATCAAGGTCAGTGGAGCTTCCAGGGAGAAAAAGAAAATCGAGAGATGGAAAAGAATTGCCATTGCCGGGATGAAACAGTCTCTCCGAACCATTCTGCCTGAGATACACGATATAATCCCCTTTGAGCAGGTGCTTCCTGAAATTAAAAACTATGACCTTTGCTTGATCGGTAGCCTAGATAAAGATTCAATAAGCATAAAAGAATGTGAGCAGCTAAGGTCAAAACTCAGGAATGTCCTTCTCGTAGTCGGCCCGGAAGCTGGATTTACGGAAGAGGAACTCTCCCAAGCCAAAACCCGGGGGGCGATTCCCATAAGCCTGGGCACCAGGAGGTTGAGAACGGAGACGGCGGGAGTCGTCTTCCTCTCTCTGGTGCTCCATCAACTGGGCGATCTGGGATAATATCAAGATATTCAGTCTTTCCCCCTACCGGTTCAGCTTTGCTCCTTTTGTGGGGAAAGGAACGCGCCCTGAAGGATCCAATCCCTCTCACAAAAATGTTTGTCGATCAGAATGCAATCTCTCATTTTCTTTACTCCCTCCATATCAATATATCTTGCACCCAGCCGATAATAAGTTAAGACCTACCTTTCCTTGGGGACCCTTTGATTTAAGCTGATTAGAGGTCATCCTGATGGCTAAACTTAATACTTTTGAAAAAGAACATTTCCTGTTTGTGGGTGAAGTTCTGGTTCTTCTGGCACTATTTGGCATCCTCCTGTTGATTGATTTCGCCATCTATCTTAAACTCACCTCCGCTTTCTTATTCATATTCATCCTGGTGGGTTGGTTTCTGCTGGGTTTCTCCAGACTAAAGCAGAGGTGTCGACTCTTAATCGAAGCGCGAAAACAGGATACTCAGAAGCTGAGCAAACTATCTGAATTCGCTGCAGAGCTTACCAGAATCCCGATTATTCGCAACAAACTTCCCGAGATCACTTCCAGGCTTGCAGAGATCTTTGCCGAATATTTCGAGTCGGACAAGTTCGTTCTCTTCGTGAAAAAAAGGAACATGTATCAGACCGTCTTGGCTCACAACGTAAGCCTCCCCCAGAAGGGGAGAATACGCATCAAATCCAACAGCGAATTTATTTCGAAGGTGAAATCAAAAGACGAGTTTAGGGATTTCGAATTCACTCAATCAACTGCGCTTCCCGATTCCTTAAGATCGTTGCAGAAACAACTTCAGGCCAACCGTCTCATACCCCTGGCCACCGAGTCGGATTTGTGGGGATTCGTGATGTTGTCGGAGGGTAAAAACCAGCCGGCAGGCACAGAATCAAAAGCCGGCCCAAAATATCCTAGGGAAGACTCGGATGATAATGAGCTGGTCCGGGATAAAAGATTACCCCTTCTGGTTCTTAATCAGATAGCCCTGAGTTTGGAAAAAGAGGATGTGGCAAATAGACTTGAGGAAATCGAAAAGAAGGTCAAGGCAGACGTAAAACAGGACAAAGCTGAGATATCCATCTTAAACCGGGACCTTAAGAGAAAGATTTTCGATCTGAATGCGGTTTTGGAATTGGCTAAAAACCTTTATTCGATCTTGGAAGAGGGCGGGTTGTTCTCTCTTTTGGCCCGGATGATGCAGGATCATCTGGGGGCAAAATCCGTTTTTCTGATGTTTCCGGACAAGGAAACCGGAGACGTGATGGGGAAGTATTTCTACGGCGTCCAGGTTTCGGACCTGTTCGGAAAGGAGTCCCTCTCCGAGCTGAGAATGGAAAAGGGAAAAGCTCTATATAATTGGATCAAGAATGAGAAACAAATCTGGCAGCTATATACCATGCAGAAGCTCTCCCGCGAGGACAGGTTTTTGAAGGCACTTTTGGCTTCCGGCTTTCAGATCGGCGCCAAGCTTACCTTTTCAGCCGACAGGTTCGGGATAATATTTTTGGGCGAAAAGACGGACGGGGCCAAATATCGGCAGACGGATTTGGAAATCCTGGCGATTCTGATCAACATGGCCGTGATCACCTACAAGAACATAAGACACTTCAAAAGCATTGAAGAGCTCTCTTACACCGACAGCATCACCGGGCTTTACAACTACCGCTATTTCTATAAGCGTCTGACCGAAGAGGTCTTTCGTGCCAAGAGGTTCAGTCGAAAATTAGCCTTGGTCATCTTCGACATCGATGATTTCAAAATATACAACGACACTTACGGACATCAGGCGGGAGATCAACTGCTCAAGCAGCTGGGCGAGTTGCTCACCCGCACGGTGAGGTCGATTGACGTGGTCTCCCGTTACGGAGGTGAGGAATTCTGCGTGATCATGCCGGAGTCCGACCAGGAAGAGTGTTTGAAGTTTATGGAGAGGCTGCGGAAAAACATCATGAATTTTCCTTTCAAGGATGAACATTCGAACCAGGAGCACAACATCACCGTGAGCCTGGGGGGAGCCATATATCCTCATGCTGCCCGTTCGGTGGATCGAGTGATCTATTGCGCCGATATGGGGCTCTTGAAAGCCAAAAGCACGGGCAAGAACAGGTCGGTGATGTATCAGGAAGAATTGGTTCCCGTAAGTCAATGAACTTAAGCGGATACTTCAATTTCCTCTTCGGTGATTTAAGAGAAACCTTGAAGCTTCTCCCCGTTTTTTCCTTCTGTTGTATTTTGCAAGCTATATCTTAGAGTTGAAGCACAACAAACAATTTGTAATTTTTGGTTGTAATTTTTGATTTTTAAATTAAATTTCAAATGCAAGCATTTGCGGTGAGAAAAACCTTAAAAGGTTTGAGACAGACGTGCGAGCCATCTTTGCCACATTAAGGCCTCAACAGTGGGTCAAGAATCTTGTTCTCTTTGCGGGCCTTATCTTCTCTCAAAATCTGGATAAGCCGGATATGATCTTAAAATCTTTAGCCGGCTTCGTCCTTTTCTGCATTTTGTCCTCCAGCGTTTACATCTTCAACGACATCATGGATGCGGAAAACGATAGAAAGCATCCCTTGAAATCAGCTCGTCCTATCGCCTCCGGCAGGATTACGGTCTTTTCGGCTTTATTCGCTTTTGCCATTTTCGCCCTGATCTCCCTGGGACTTTCACTCTGGCTGAATCCCCTCTTTGCCTTGACTGCAGCAGGTTACTTCATCCTGAATCTGCTTTATTCGGTATACTTTAAACACGTGGTGATAATAGACGTGATGTGCATCGCCGCCAGTTTTGTCATCCGGGCGGTGGCGGGAGCAGTGCTGATCGGGGTGGAGATTTCCGCCTGGCTGGTGGTCTGCACCACCCTTTTGGCTCTGTTCTTGGGCTTCGGCAAAAGGAGGTACGAGCTATTGCTTCTGGAGGATCAAGCCACCGGCCATAGAAAAAGCCTATCCGAATACAGTCCCTATTTTCTGGACCAGATGATCTCGGTGGTGACCGCCTCCACCGTGGTAGCCTATGCTTTCTACACCCTTTCAGCCGACGTGGAAATAAAGTTGGGTACCAGCCACATGGATTTGACCATTCCCTTCGTATTATATGGAGTGTTCAGGTATCTTTATCTGATCCACCAGAAGGAAGGAGGCGGAAGCCCCACCAGAATGCTTATAACCGACAGACCCATTCTGGCTTGTGGCGGTGGTTTTGATCGTTTACATTTTCTGAAGTAACAGTGTTGTGTCCTATCTAAGAAATGACGAATGTTCTTTGTGGTCGTCCGTTACTTATGTTCCGTAAGGAGGTGTTGTGGCAAAATCGAAAGTAGCGGTGGTGAAGACATCACCGGAGACTGTACTGGAGGATTACCAGAACCTCCTGAGGTTAGCCGAGGTGGAAAGCTGTCTCCCCAAGGATAAGTTCACCATTCTGAAGGACAACATCTCCTGGCATTTTCCCTTTCCCGGTGCCAACACCACCCCTTGGCAGTTGGAGGGCACCATTTTGGGCCTTAAGAAGCTGGGATACCAAAAGCTGGTGGCGGTGGAAAACGAAACCGTGGTGACCAATGCACCTAAAGGTGACAGGCTGAACAGGTATTCCGGGGTTTTCAAAAAGCACGACATCCGGGTGAAGTTCAATTTCTCCGAAGACTTCAAATGGATAAAATACGAACCCAAGGCAGAGCTTCTGGCACTGTCCAAGATTTACAAAGATGGAATTTACCTGCCTGAGTTTTTCTTCGACAAGAATATCATACACCTTCCCACCCTGAAATGCCATATCTACACCACCACCACCGGGGCGATGAAGAACGCCTTCG
>CAYOSZ010000049.1:6156-9670 GCA_964406715.1 uncultured Ignavibacteria bacterium
TGCTGGACCGCATCTTCCCTGATGGCATCACCATTCCCGATTACTTCATCGGCAAGAACATCGTCCACCTGCCGACGGTCAAGACCCATACCTACACTGTCACCACCGGGGCGATGAAGAACGCCTTCGGAGGGCTTTTGACCACCAAAAGACATTACACTCATACCTGGATTCATGAGACCTTAGTCGATCTTTTGGCCATCCAGAAGGAGCTTCATTCCGGGATCTTTGCGGTCATGGATGGGACTACCGCAGGGAATGGACCCGGCCCCCGCACCATGAAGCCGGAGATAAAGGACTACATATTGGCGTCCGGAGATTCGGTGGCCATAGATGCGGTGGCAGCGAAGATGATGGGATTCGATCCCATGAGTATAAAGTACATCCGTCTGGCTCACGAGCGGGGATTGGGAAAGGGAAGGATGGAGGAGATCGAGGTGCTGGGAGAAGATATCTCCGGAGTAAACTTCGGCTTCAGCGTGGGCGATAATCTGGCCAGCCGGGTGGGTGATCTGCTGTGGTTCTCCCCTCTGCGGATATTTCAGAAGCTGTTCTTCCGCACTCCTTTGGTATATATCTTCGTCTTCGGCTCCGCCTTTTATCACGACCGCTTCTGGTGGCCCATCAAAGGGACGAAGATATTCAAAAAGTGGGCTCAGACCAAGTGGGGGAAGCTATTCCAGACATACTAATTCTGCCGGCATAAGAATACGTGTGACTTCTCGAGGAATTTTCGATCTTTAAGTAGGGGGATGATTACCCTGTCATCTTTCGATCAGGGTTCTATAGTCGGGGAAGGGGAACAGTTGGTATTTGACCGCTTTCTCGAATGCCATCGCCGATCGGGCACCATCTCCCTGTTCCCGGTAAAAAGCGCCCAGCTCTAAATAGAACTGATGATGCTGCGGATGATGAGATTCCGCCCTAAAGTAGAACTTTTCTGCCTCCTTTGTATTCTTTCTGCTCCAGCTTTCTCTCCCCTTGATTTCATAAACTTTCCAGTCCGGGGGAAGCTCCTGCCGCTGGAGAGCATCATCCCACCTTCGTTTAAAGGACTTGTGGGGGACATAGGGTTCTATTTCCAAGAGTCCCGTGTTCTGAAAGGTACTGTCGAAAAGCTCCCAGTCCGGATTCGACACGGTCATGTGCGATCCTCCGCAAATCACATTGTCTTCTAACTTCACCTCATATAGAACGCGTTCCCATAAGCCTAAATAAGTGTATACTTCCGGATACCAGAAGGGAAAGACCATGAAGTAATCGGGTCTATGTTTGTTGAGATATACGACGTACGACTCCTTTCCCAGGATTTTGTAGGGTATGATCTGCGGGCATGCCAAACCCTCCAGATCCAGACATTCCCGTTCTCCAAAGAACTTGATAGCTCCCACATCGTTTATGGCTACCAGAGAGCCTTTGGGGACGTTCTGGCTCATCCATTTGCCCAGGTGAACCTGCATTTGGTTTATGTTCTTCACCGATAGGGCATAATGCCGTCCCCGGTTGACCAGAAAACCCGCCTGCAGGATCGCTCCTGCAATCAGAATCAAATAGATGACTTTCCTCCCAAACCGACGCTTTGTCAGGAACCTGGCAGTGGCAAGCAGGCTAATAAAAACAACCGTAAAGGGGAAGATGAACTTGAAATTAGGGAAGTTGAGCATTGATGGAAAGAAAGGTCCTGCAAGGAACCGGAAGATCTCATCTTTTCCCACTAATGGATTCAAATAGAAGAAAACTGACAGAATTAAAGCCACACCTCCCAGATAGTAAAGCCACCTTTTTGAGACAGCCTTCAACTTAACTGTCTTTGCCCCCGGATCAAACCCACTCCAGCCTGAGACAAAAAAGATTGCCAGAAGCGGAAACAAAAACGAGACATATCTGTGTTCTCCATAAAATGAGTTCCCCACAGGTGCCACTATCCCACGCAACATGGGAATGAAAAGGAAAACCAAAGGATAGATGAACATCTTACTGTTCATGAATGAAAGGACCAGCCCTCTGCCCCAGAAAAGAGCCCAAAAAACATTCAAAGAGACCAATGCAGCCAGCATGGTTCCGCCCCATATAAAGGGATTCAGTGTCAGCGAAATGAAAAACTCTCCTAAGTTGCCATCTCTTATGGCCCAGATAAGACCGGAATCCAATGTCTTGGCGGCAAGGGTGTGGGGAAGGAGACTGCCCGTTGCAAAATAACTGAAGATGAAAGCAGGGCTTAAGAATATCATAAAGGTAAAAGCTTTTTTGAAAATGTCCAAGCGAGCGACGCTGTTCTTCCCCTTATCTTCTCTACCCTTACGGTTGACCCAATCGTGTATCAAAAGCAGAGGATAAAGGGAGATAAGCTCGGGCCGGGCCATAAAACAGAGGGCACCAAATATCGGAGCAGCGAATATCTTTCGATCTTTTCCCAACTCCTTGAGATGGAAATAAAGGGTCAGACACAGAAGAAAGGTTGCCAGCGATATCTCCATACCGGAAAGGGCTCCATAAATTAAAGGCGGAGCTAAAGCGATGCTTAAAACAGCAAAAAAAGCTACTTTCCTTTGGTGAGTGTGAAAAAGACAAATCCTGAAGGTCAAGAGAATCGAGAGTAAGAAAAAGAGAATACCCCAAAACTTGCTGATGAAAACCGGATGGTGAATCACCAGGTAGGAGCCGGCAAGCACCAAAGTCCAGAGAATGCTGGTGGTGCCCAAAACCGGCTCTGCCGGGTTGAAAGAAAGACCCTGCCCCGTGGCAAGGTTTTTGGCAAAGACCCAGAAGATCCAGGAGTCATCCAGGGGAAAGCCAAGAGCAGACGCCACTTTGACTTCCTGGATAAAGAAAAACGACAAAGCTGCCAAAGGGATAATCAGGATTAAGGGCAAGTACAACTTGCTTTTCATCGGTGGTTTTATTTTTGTCCTTTAAGCAGGCTCCGCAATATCTGCTCCGTATCCGTCACATAGGCGAACCCAAAGGCTAAATTCTTCAGGGTGGCAAGGTGCAACTCTTCGTTTACCGTTCCCGTAGCATCCATCAAGAAGAAGACCCGATAGTCTCTGAAATAGGCATCCCGTGCCGTGGATTCACAGCATAGGTTGGTCATGATCCCGGTGATCACCAAATCTGTCACCTTCAAGCACCTGAGAACTATCTCCAAATCGGTATTATAAAAGGCACTATACCTGTGCTTACAGATTACCTTCTCCCCGGGAAGGGGAGCCAAGTCGGGATAAACCTCCGCCTCTTTGGTATTCTCCATGATCATCCCCTCCCACCACCAGCCCATAATCCCCCCGTCCAGCTCTTTGCTTTTGTGCACGTGGGTGGTATAGATCACCGGAAGCTTTTTCTTCCTGAAAGATTTTATCAGCCTGGCTACGTTCGACAGTATGGCCAGCCCACCGGGAGTGAAGGTGGGGCTTTGGGGATCAAGAAAGAAATTCTGCATGTCCACCACCATAAGGCAGGAGCTTTTGAAATCGGGTTTCATGCGATGAACGGTATATGGGCTTATCTCTCTTTC
>CAYOSZ010000050.1:0-9612 GCA_964406715.1 uncultured Ignavibacteria bacterium
AACGCCATCACCCTCGACGAAAACCCGTTTGCCGTTACGATTACCATCAACGCGCCCGGCTACGGCGAATGGCGCATAGAGGATGTGCTGTTGCTCGCGGAGGATACATTGATCCTCAATATCGAACTCGGACCCGAGCCAGTACTGATCCAGATGCCCCCGCCGCGCGACGAACCGCCCGGTGATTACCGCCAATCCGACCTCCAGGCTGCGCTCGAGACGATGGCTGCCGAGATGACCGACCCCCCATTACCTGAGACGATCATCGTACGTGTCTTTGGTCCACCCTACAACTCTTGCGACCCCAGCCGCACGGGCTATGATACGCAAGTGATCGACTTCAAGGACTACGTCAAGCACGTCCTGCCCAACGAATGGATTTTTGCTTGGCCGGGGGAGTCGCTGCGAGTGGGGGCGATGGCAACCAAGATGTACGGCTGGTTCTGGGTCGACTATCCGGGCAGCTGGGACGTGCGCGATGATGTTTGCGACCAGGTCTACAACCCGGCGATCGAGTACGAATCAACGAACAATGCCGTGGATTTCACCTGGAACTGGCGCATGACCCGCTCCGGAAACCTGATCCTGCCGCACTACACCAGTGACAGCGATCTCTGCGACACCTGGGGTTGGTCTGACTGTATTGGTCAGTGGGATACCTACGGGCACGCCCTAGGCAACAACGGCTACGCCAAGCTGACCTGGGACGAGATGCTGGAGCTGTACTACGCCCCCATCGAGATCACGGCGGCCGAAACGCCGCCGCTGGCCGGCTACATGCTGCGCTTCTATGGCAACGGCTGGGGCGATATCGACCGGGTGAAGATCCCCATCGATCCACCGTTGCCGGTCGACGTGGGCGGCGCCTTTACACTCGAGTGGTGGATGCGAGCCGACCTGGCAGAGAACGGGGGCAGCGCCTGCACTACGGGGAATCACGAGGCCTGGATCAGCGGCAACATCATCTTCGACCGCGACGTCTTCGACGCCGGCGACTATGGTGACTACGGTGTATCATTGGCCGACGGGAAGATCTCTTTCGGCGTCAACAATGGCTCAACCAGCACCACCGCATGCGGACACGCCGTGGTGGCAGACGACCGCTGGCATCACGTGGCCGTAGTGCGGAGTGCATCAGGCAATCTGTTGATCTTCGTCGACGGCCATCTCGATGAGAGCGCCCCCGGCCCGGCGGGCGACATCGGCTACCGCGACGGGCGAGGGACCAGCTACCCCAACAGCGACCCTTTCCTGGTGATCGGCGCTGAGAAACACGATGCTGGACCGACGTATTCCTCCTACAGCGGTTTCCTGGACGAGATCCGCCTGTCGGACAGCGCCCGCTACACGGGGCCCTTCGCGCCGCCCAATGGACCTTTCGCCAGCGACGGGGACACAGTCACCCTGTATCATTTCGATGAAGGCCGTGGTGACACCATCAATGACAGCTCAGGGGCAAGCGGCGGCCCGAGCGTTGGCCAGCGGCGCTATGGCGGGGACCCGAATAACGGGCCTGAGTGGTTCACTTCCGACCTGCTCTTCCTCTCACCGCGGCTTTTCCTGCCAATGATCTTACGATAAAACCTACACGAGAGATGACGATGGAACAGTTCTTGCATGATTTCAGCCTGATTGCTGCTCCTGATGCCGGGCACTCGAGCGCCGACATGCGCCCGGACTGCGATCAAGAATAAATATCGGTTATTAGTCGACAATGAGAGCAGGTTGGATGCGCCGTTTCCTACTAAAAACACTGATCATCTGTGGTTTGTTGTCCCTGGCCGGGCTTAGCCTATCGTCGTTCGCGGTTGAACCGGCATCCGCGGACGAGTTTGAGGCGCAGCCACGCCAGAGCCAACCCACCCCTACACCCACCCTCGAAGCCACCGAGCCGCCTATTCCTGCACCATCGCCTACGGGAAATAGCACGCTGGCTGCAGAAAGTCTCCCTCAGCCGGCGATCGCGCCCGTCGAATGGGGTCAAGCGCTGGTCTCCGACGGTCAATTCGTATGGGGGCCGAACGTCGGGGATTTCAACGTCGCCAATTTCCTAACCGAACGCGCTTCGCCGCTGATGCCCTATGCCAACCTTGTCGAGGCGAATGCCGCCTATGCTGGCCTCAACCCACGCGTGCTTTTAGCCGTGCTGGAGGTACGTTATGGTTTTGTTAGCGACCTTCCTGAGACCCTGGACGCCGAGAGCCTGGCCCTGCTGATCGAAGAGACCAGCATGGCGTTGCACCTGGCTTTTTACGAGCATCTGTATCAATGGGGAACTCGCGCCGATCCCGCTTCAATCCAAGCCCAGCCCTCGATCGCGCTTGCCGATGGGGTTAGCCTGCAGGTGGCGTTGGGGACCAGTTCGGGAAGCTATGCTGTAGCCACCGTACTTGGAAACGAGTTCCCATCAACGCAGGCCGAGCTGTTATTAAGCGCCGACACCCAGGGTGGTTTCGAGTCAGTCTTCGCCAGCTTCTTCCCCGACGTCGACCCGCTGGATGTCTCCAACGACATCAACCCACCAGGACTGCCACCTGATGACCTCTTCCAGCTGCCCTTCCCGCTCGACTCCAGTTGGCGCTTCTCCGGTGTGCACAGCTGGGCTGGCGGTGATCTGGGATCGGATCGTTCCTCGATGGACTTCTCCACACCCTGGGACACCTTCCCCGATTTCCCTTACAAAAACACCGTCGCCGCGGCGGGAGGCAGCGCCCGTATCCGAACACCCTATGAAGGTAGACTACCGTGTTGGGTGGAAGTCGATCACGGCGGCGGCTGGATGACCAGCTACTACCACCTGCGCAATATTGGGTCTACGAGCGGCCCGATCGGATCGCTCAGCCGGAACCAGTTGATTGGCGCCATCGGCACCGAAACATGTAACGGCGGCTTTGCCAGCGGACCTCACGTGCACTTCACGCTATGGTACAACGGGGCGCTCTTCAACCTGGAGGGCGTCAAGCTCTCAGGCTGGACCGTGCATCAAGGACCGCCCGGTTCGAACACCTACAACAGTGGCTACATCGACCGCGACGGGGTGATACTCACCCCCTGGAACTGGGTGCTCAATGACTACCAGAGTTATTACGGCTCAGGGTTCGACTTCAGCCTGCGCTTCTACGGCAATGGCAGCGGAGACGTCGACCGCTTGAGCATCCCCGTCACGGACCTGGATACCGAACGGACAAGCGGTCCACCGGCCGATATCGGTTATTTTGACTTCAGCCTCGAGTGGTGGATGAGGGCTGATCCGGGCGCCAACGCCGCGCCGTTGATCACTTGCGGCGCCAACGACAATTGGATGGAAGGAAATATCCTCTTCGACCGCAGCCGCTCGACGGGCACGAAGGAGTGGGGCGTATCTATCGCTGGCGGCAAGATCGCCTTCGGCGTATCGGGGCCGACAGGGCAGAAATATACGCTCTGCAGCACGGCCGCCGTTGATGACGGCACCTGGCACCACATCCTGATCCAGCGCAATCGCCATGATTCGTCGCAGGGCTATTTTGATGGCCAGATGTGGCTTTTCGTGGACGGTGTGCTGCAGGGCACGGTGGTGGGTCCCGGCGATGACATCAGCTACCCCGACGGCGCCGCCATCCCTGCCACCTGCGGAGCATCGGGTACACAATACTGCAACGATGATCCCAACCTGCTGGTCGGCTCCAGTAAATATGACATGGGGCTAGCCTTCGACGGCTGGATCGACAACCTGCGCATCTCCGGCTGGCTGCGCACCCTGGTGGACTTCACCCCACCCACCCAGCCGCTGTCCAAGGATAGCCTGACCCTAGGACTGTACAGTTTCAACGAAGGGAGCGGCGACGTGATCTACGACACCGGCGGCTACGACGGCGGCACCAGCAACGGCTGGGTACGCTTCGGCGGCTCGCCAGCCGGTCCGGCCTTCACAACTATAGTTCCATTTGTGCAATATCAACTTATCTATTTGCCGTTGATCAGGAGATAGGGATTCACAAATCGGTATCAGTTAACAGGTTTTCGCAATTCGCCATTAGCTGTTGGCTTCCAGTTGCTTACCGATAACCGCCAACGATTCCCTGTTCCCTGATTCTTGAGACCAATGACCTTTCTTCTCCCCGGCTCATTTGCTCCTACGCCACCAACTCCCTCCCCCCGCAAACCCCCTCATCATGTCCTGATGAGCAAATTGCAATTGCTGGCGTAGCTTCATTGAAACGAATTGAAGATCGCAAAGGACCCTGTTGGGGTGATCGACGTGTCGCCTCTATATGATGATGCATAGGCCCCAATCTGAGCTCGATCAGATATCCGTTCTATCGCAAGATCAATGGCACTGACTGAAAGGACAAGACAGGTGTGGCGTGGTTTTTGTACCACCGGGAGCCCCAAAAGAGAATGCGGATTCCCATGCAACTAGCACGTCGATACCAGCGAATGTGTCCATGTTTGGAAATACGGTAAGACTAGTGTCCTTTGGCCGTGCGTACAAGTCAGAGTCCACTTTTGAATTTCAACTGACGATAGTTCGGGGTCCGCTTGACACTATCTTTACCTCATGACACAATCCGTTCACAACATGTCTAAGAGGTCACAAGGAATTCGACAAAGATCAATATCGGAGCAAGTTATTCGCGGTAATAAATCAGAGAAACCCCGGAAGTGCCAACTCGCAGAGGAAATTCTTACGGGTACTGGTGATTTTTATCATTGTCGCACTTTTTTTGTAATCGCTCTGGGAGTTTAACGGTATTCCAGACACGAGACTTATGGTTGGACACCCAACCGAAGACACTTGATCCCTCAGACGTTCAGGCGACATCAACGGCCGCGTGCAAGACATTTATAACGGAATTCCCTGGCACACCCTGCCCTTGAAAACCTGACCTTGGCTAGGGGTAAATCAATCCAAGGTTTCGTTTTTCCAACCATCAGGTTGGAACTATTTGAACCATGTTCCGCCGTTTTACAAAACCTAATTCTTTCCACCCAGGTCCCATTGGAAATAGCACCTGAACCCCCTCAGCCACTCACACTTCACCAGAACCATCTCGGAAAGTTAGTTTCCAAGATTACAAAATCAATCATCGGGTTGCTCATCTTCTCCATTCTTGCAGCCATCTATACCTTCACATACAGCGGTGTCCCTCGTGTGGAGGATGAACAGCTCATCGCCGCTCGCGCCCAGAGCCTCGTCCTCTGGGATGAACTCTCCTTCCCGCAACTATATGGAAACGACCGCATCAGGCACCTTGCCTCCGTCCAGCCCTCTGATGCTGATTTCAGCGCAGCTGTTGAGCCCGGGCAATCCATCATTGCAGCATCGCTATATCGGCTGGCAACAGCTCTTCGAACAGGTGGTACGCAAGCTGGGCTGACGACGAACCTATATCTCACGGCCTTGACCGGTGTGGTCGTATATCTCATTTTGCTATCCATGGGGTTCCGGACCGAGACAGCAATCGTTGGTTCGCTCACATTTGGGTTAGGGACGATGGCTTGGCCATTCGCAAAAACCCTTTATCGAGATGTACTTCTCATGTTCTGCGGAGCGATTGTAGTCCTTGGGTTGTCAATATCGAAAAATGAGGAGCGCCATAAGGGATATTCTGGGACGGCACTGATTCTATTTGGGCTCTTTGGAGGCATCCTCGCTAAAAGAACCGCTTGGGTTATTGCTCCAGCACTGGCTCTAGCAATTATCCTAGCCTGGAAATCGTTATCGACACTGAATAGAACGCACGGGAGGATTGTGGCGGCAATATGCCTTTGCGGAATTGCTCTAATTGTTGCGGCGATCGCAGCTCCCTCAAAAGGTTTGCTCGCACGCTACTCCACAACCCACTACGCCTTCGCGTTGACAAGGATCATCGAAGGGGTTGGCGCATCCACGCTGCCTGCGATCCTCGGTCCTTTCTTCAGCCCCGGAAAAAGCATCTTCCTCTTCTCACCTGTCCTGATCTTGGCACCCATCGGCTTGGCTAGAGGATGGTCAAAGCACAAAACCGTTTTCGCCTTCATTATCGTAACGATAATGTTGCTCGTCGTAGCGCAGGCACTCTTCTATCGAGAGATGTGGGCTGGCATTCCCGTTTGGGGCTTGCGGTTCATGCTTCTCGCCATGCCGATGATGGTCATACTCTGCGCCCCGATTTTTGACCTGGCTTTCACCCTTAACAGACGCTACCAGAAATGGACCCTATTTGGTTTGCTCGGAGCCAGCATGCTCGTCCAACTCGCTGGTGCGGTGATAATGTGGCACATCCCCCTACTCGAATGGAATCGTATGGGATGGGATCCGTATCAACCTTCAGCGGTTTGGAAATTAGCCAACTCACCGCTCCCAATTCACATCACCGCCATGCTTTACCCAGCGAACTTCGACATGGCGTGGTTTCGCGTTCTTGGCAATGATCCCCTTTCAATTTGCATCCCTGTCATCACGGTATTAATCGCGGGGGGCAGTGTAGCCTTCTTATATTGGATCCTTCAACGGCGCAGGGGAAACCCAAGACATCTACTGCTGGCATTCGCCATTGCAGCAATGGCGCTTGTCTTCCCGATTTACCCGAGCCTTGGTCTTTATAAACATGATCCGGCTGCAGGCGGAGACCGCCCTGAGTTTGACGTGATGCTCTCATGGATAGAGTCACGCATTCAACCCGGGGACCTTGTCGTCGTTGATTCCTACGGAACCTCCCTATGGCACTACATGATGAACCATTGGCGATCCTCTGTACCCTGGTACTCGCTTCCGTATGAAATCCCATCGAGGCGAGGGAGACCTTCAGCGAGCGCCTCTGGTACCTTCAAACAAACGACACTCCCGACTTTGATCTTCAGCGGGAGACACAGTATTTGAATCAACACTTCCCAAGGATACAGGCGGTTCGTTTCATAGGATCCGAGAATGTTGAATTTCGTCTATATTTACTGGACAGGTGAAAGAAAAACAATCGCCCCCGACCCTAGGCAAGTCGAGGGCTTTTGACTCCTCACTCGTCTTATCTCTCTAGCGTATGATCAGCGGTAAGTAATTCGTGTAAGGATACGTCGCTTCTACGGTCACATGGACTATTGCCGTGTCCGTCTCGCCGTTTTGGTCGTCCACCGTGTAGGTGAAGCTGTCGATCCCGCTCCAGTCCGCCTCAGGCGTGTAGGTCAGCTGGTCGTCGAAGGTATCACCTGGCGTGACCTTATCGTCGCGTATCACCGATCCGTTTGTCGGTTGTGTGAAGCTATCCAGCAGCAACGTATCCCCGTCTAAATCGCTGTCGTTGAAGAGCACATCGATCGTCACCGATGTGTCCTCCGGAGTCGTGGCGCTATCATCGAAAGCTACCGGCGGGTAGTTCACATTTTCAACGGTCGCCGATACCGTGATGTTGTTCAAACCGAATTCATCTCGCTGACCGTGCCCTGTGGCATCGTCGCTGACCCATTCCAGATAGTAATACTCGCCATGTTCGATCGAGAGTCCGGTCAGATCGAGCTGGAAGGTCTTCATCTGCCAGCCAAATGCATCGGCCGCCTCGCAGGAGGTGTAGTCACCGCCGGCGTAGTTGTAAGTCTGATCATCGGCAGAATGATGGAAGCTCCACGTCGTCGAGTATGACTGATTGTTGTTCACCCATAAGTTGTACCCCACATGAAGATCAGTAATGCGATCCGTGGTGTTGTTCAGGATCCGCAATACGATTTCACCGGGTGTGTAATCCGCGTTCGACGGCTTGATGCCAAGCGTGACCACGCCCGGGGTTACCTCAAAAGCATAGATCCCGGCAGGCCCTACATTGCCTGTGCTCATTCCCCTGGCGTAGTCTCCGATCGTGTTCGTGCCGCCGAAGGACAAATCTCCATCAGACAACCCGGCGATCCGTACGGTGTCCGAGTCAAGCTGCCCGGCCACCGGTTCCGGTGCAAAGCCTGACCCGGTGAAGCTTGAAAAATCAACCGTGAAGAATATACTGGGCTCATCAATCGAAAGGGAAGCCGCAACCGGCATGGGAGAAATCAAGCCCATGACAAGCGCAACCCCCGCAAGCGCTACAATCGCCAGGTTCCCCCTGGCGATTTGTATTCGTAAGTTTGTGAGCATTTGTCGTACTACCATCTTTCGAAACCCTTAGCTCATTTGCATCCATTTTATTCTAACCTTCTGGCTGCGAAACCTACAGGAAACTAACGTAAAGTGTTTGTAGGGAAATGATATTGAGTAGAACAATTGTTCTTCGTTGATACTACTTGCTCTGAACGCGTCCGATCAACAATGCCCGAGTGGATGGTCTCAATAACAAGGCCAAGGTGATTACACGACGCTGCTACGGCTTCCATAATCACGATTATTTCACTTTGAACATACAATCGCTTCTATCCATATCTGAATCACCAGCAGCGTTGTCCCTTTCAGAGAATGGACCTCGTGTTTGGTAGGATTTCCTCAAGCATAAATCCATGAGATGATTGTCAGTCCCCAACACTAGTGGTTGATGGCTTATGTCGATTCCTTCGCAGCTCTCTAATCACGTCATCTCTTTCATTAGTACTTCCCTCTTTTTAGCTAGATCCATGAGTGGACCCCGCATGAATTAAAAACCCGACTGCGTACTGCGTCGGGTTTTTACGGAAAGTAGTTCCAGCGATCTACAGTCCTCATTCCCTCAACAAGGTCAATGAACACCGCCGGCTTGAACTGGAATTTGACTGGAACGCCCTATTATTAAATGTGTGTTCATATGAAAAAACGAGCGATCTGTTCAACTTAGATGGGACCCAAGTCCATAAATCGTCAAGCCATCTTGGCCACATCATCCAACAGCAAGGCTTTGCAATATTACGTCAAAACTGATTTGAAGAGGATGATTTTCGAGGTGCGGCTCACTGTGCTGCACTTTGCTCAATCGCAATTACGACACCACATACACGGACGAGAAAATATTGATAGGCTTACTTAGGAGAACGAGCAAAAATAACGAGCCTCTCAAGTCAGCCAGTCAATATATTATGGAACTTGCAGGGGTCTCGTTTCGACCCGTTCTGTGTGGATCCCGTCGCTGGCGAGGATCTCGAGACGCACATCGGCCGCCGCGGCGGCCGACAGCGGCAAGTGGATCGACGGGCGGTCCATATTCACCCCGACGGTTTGCCAGGTCGTACCGCCGTCGAACGACAGTCGCACGAGGGAGGAAACCCCCGCGGGTCCTTCCCAGGTGGCGTGCAGTATGCCCCCCTCAAGGCGTGCTTGCACTGGCGCGAGCGCCAGGCCGGGTGGCACTGGTCTCGCGCGCAGGTCACCGAGTACCTCGCCGTCTTTCACGACCCGGATCTGATCGATCCCGGGTGTGTAAGGGATGGTGAGATGGAAACCCCGGACCTCACCGCCCACTGCTCCACCGAAGCTATCCACAGAGGCGGTGAATAACTGGAAGGAATGTGTCGAGAGTCGCGCGCCGGCATCGTCGATGAGCTCGAGTGTATAGGGGCCGGATTGCGAAGGTGCCTTCGGGAGCTCCAGCCGGAAGGCCGGACGGATCTCGACCGAGCCGTCCTCCGACACCGTACCGGAGATGAGCAGCGAGTCCATCGGCGCGCCCACGAGCTCCGGCGGCACGGCCGCCTGGGTTTGTTCCC
>CAYOSZ010000051.1:0-9590 GCA_964406715.1 uncultured Ignavibacteria bacterium
TCACCCCAGCCGGAATCTTCACCGAAATGGTGCTTTCGCCCTTTGTTCTCCCGTCTCCCCGACACTCCGGACAGGGTTTGTCGATGATCCTCCCCTCCCCATTGCAATTATCGCAGGTGGTGACGTTAACAAACTGTCCGAACAGGGAGCGAGACACCCGCCTTATTTGGCCGGCTCCCTGGCATCGGGGACACGTTTTTTTGGAGCTGCCTTTGGCAGCGCCGGTTCCCCCGCATTCGGCACATTTCTGCAGCCTCTTCAGCTTGATCTTCTTTTCCACACCGGTGGCGATTTCCTCTAAGGTGAGCTTGAGCTTTACCTGTAAATCCTGTCCTTTTCGGTAGCCCTGGCGGGTTCGGGTCGAGGTGGTGCCGAAGAAATTGTCGAAGACGCTTCCGAAGCCCCCGAAATCCCGCATGAAGGCGCGCAAGGCATCTCCCAGATCAAAAGAGGTGAAATCGAATCCGCCGAATCCGCCTGCGCCGCTCAAACCGGCATGCCCGAACTGATCGTAGGTCGATCTTTTCTGGGTGTCCTTCAGAACCTCATAAGCCTCGGTGGCTTCCTTGAAACTCTCCTCTGCCTCTTTGTTGCCGGGGTTTTTGTCTGGATGGTATTTGAGCGCCAGCTTGCGGTATGCCTTCTTGATGTCATCTTCGGTGGCGTCTCGATTTAACCCCAGCACCTCGTAATAATCCCGCTTAGCCATCTTTAACTTTCTTTTCCCTTGGAGGTGAATCCAGCCATTTATATGTAGAATCGGCTAAATTCGAATGATACGACATATCCCGCAGGATTTTTCATCTCTTCTTTAAAAATCTTCGGCTCTCACGAATATATACGTCACCCTTTCGGGTGTCAACCTCAAAAACGTGTGGACGAGACTGTCCGGGAAGCTCACGAAAAGAGAAAATTTCTGCTCAAACCAAGTGTTTAGAGGACGAAGAGGTGTCGGGATACTGTTGGTTAAGAATCAAGAGTATGCTCTTAGTTTGTTTATCGATTCCCCGGAATCCCTAGGGATGGGTTTTGAACCAGAAGCTGTAAGGATTGTCTAAGGTGTCGCCATACATATCCTCAGCATCGGTTCCGATGGTGACGGTGTACACTTCGTCGTTCGCCAAGAACGCGTCGGGTACAAACTCCAGATGATACGGGTAAATCCAAGCAAACGCTCCGGTTACTTCTTTCAATTCAGAATCTACCATCTGGAAAGCAGAGTCCACCGACTCCATATTCATATCGGTATTGAAGACAATTCGCACAACGGTGGCAGGAGAAACCCAGGTCTGCTTGTTATTCGGCGAGGTGGACGAAACCAGAAGTGGCTGTGTGGTGAAAGTAAACTGGTACGGAGCAGACAATTTTGTTCTGTTTATATCGGAAGCGGTTGTATCGATTGTCACCATGTACGTCTCCATGACAGCCAGAGGTGAAAAAGGAGAGAACTCCATCCGATCGTAGTTGGGCCAAACGAAATCTCCCGGCACATCATTAAGTTCGGAATCCACCATCTGAAAAGCCGAATTTACCGACTCTGCATGCATAGGTGTATTGAAATAGATCCGTATCGTCACATTCGGAGAGATCCAAGTTTCATTGCGATTGGGACTGGTATATTCAATTCCCACGGATTCCGTGGTAAAGGAGAACTGGTACCGATCGATCATCCTCACTCCGTGAACATCGAAGGCGGTTGTATCTATCGTAACGGTGAACGTTTCATTAGGGATTAGATTCGAGTTAGAACGAAACGTCAAATACTCAAGCCCAGACCACGCAAAACTTCCCGACACTACGTCCATATCAGAATTCACCATCCGAAAAGCCGAATTCACCGACTCGATATTCATGTCGGTGTTGAATCTAACATATATGGTTATATACAGAGAGACCCCGGTGGCATTATGCCCGGGGTTGGTATATTCAATCTTAATCGGTTCTGTGGTGAAGGAGAATCGGTACGGTTCGGTCAGTTTTATTCCTGCAGTATCGGAAGCAGAGGTGTCGATGCTCACCCGATACAAGGTATTGGCAGCCCAGCGCCCATCGGGTGTGAACTGCAAATATTCGTACCCCGAACCGCCTTTTGGCGACCACAAAATCTCGCCTTCCATCCCCGGCTCGATGTCGAGAGCTGCTTCAATGCTTTCTCTGTTCATCTCTCTTCGAAAGGCAATTCTGATTCGATCGCTGGTTTTGACGTCCTGTTGTCCGTCGTATGGGGAGACTGAGGCCACCAGATCGTGTATGGACACAAGGTAGATGGTATCCACTACTGCCGTTTCATGCCCTTTCAATTCGATATAAGGTTTGGTGGAATAGTCGTTATACCCGGAGGCTTGTACCAGAAGCGAGTAGGTTCCATCAGGCAGCCCGGAGATCTTGAAGTATCCGTTAGTGTCGACCTGAGTTGATGCCACCGGGAGAGCCATATAGGCAGTCACCGTGGCCATGGATTCAGGGGGATGCACAATCCCAACGATGGCTGATTCCTCGCTGGGATAGGAGTAATAGTTGTTAGTTGTGGTCTTCTTGGAACAGTTGAAAATAATCAATGAAAATATCCCCATTAAGATCAATGCCCTTTTCATCTCTTACTTCCTCCGGTAATGAATATGCTCTAAAAGGCGAAAAAACTAACCAGCTTGCTAAGTTATCTTCTCCCGCTGAACGGCGGGTATTTGTCTGTCATACAAGCACAATAAGCTGCCAGCCGGCAGATATAACGATTGAATCTGATCAGAAAATCAAACCAACTCAAAGGATAACGTCCTGTTATCAATATAGCTAAAAATGACAAAACGGCAACGAAAAAAGCCACCGTTCCGTACGCCAGACAGAATATACCGTGCGGAATACCGATATAAAGCCATCCTAAAAATATCCGGGCTAAAACCCAAAGCCGGGACGATTTTTCGGGATATTCCACACCGTAGTTTACCGGATAATCATACATACCTTCTCCTCCTTACAGACAGATTTTGAGGAAAACGATTCTTAACAATATAGTTATTTGCCAGAGAAAAACAAGAGCTGATGATCGGAGTCTTGAACTCTTTTTTGCCTTTCGCGTTAGTGCAATTTGGATGGGATGAAACACCGGAACCTAGCTTAAGTCAGGTTCCGGTCATCTGACAAAACCGTCGGGATCGATTCGGGAAGAAAATAAAACAGGTATCATCCTGGTTTCTTCAGATTAATCTTTGTCTGATTTGGATTGTAGGTCATCTCCGCGCAAGATCAAACTCAGGATGTTTTTTATTCTGAGAAGTAATAGAAACTTCAATGAACCCCGGGGGATATTGAAGTTGAGAAACCTCACCGGCCATTTGAGCTCGTCTTTATCGCAGATGGTGGAGGTGCATAGTGCTTTAACCGACGGATGAACCAGATCAGGTGGGATTTTATCCGCTTCTTGTTTTTTGAGTTGATCATCGATTGCCCGGATGATACTCTGAGCTTGATGAATTCTTTTTTCGATCTCCCTGAATTTCTTTAGCTTGATCAAACCGTGGTTGAATTTCACCTGATTCAACCTCAAAGCGCTCTGGTAGGTGCTATCCACGATCTGGTCTTTGGTCATCCACTCAGTATCATAATTGAGCATCTGTTTCCAGCTCGGCTCCAGAAGCGCCCTTCTGTGTTCCTCCAGAGTATGATAGATTAGCTTGTAGCCGTATCGATCGGGATTTTCGAAGACTTTGCTCCCCGGGTCCAAAAAGGGAGCCAGGGGGGAGATGTAAGGGAAGAGTTTTTTGTTCTTGCCGAGCCGGCCTAAGAGTTGATCGATATACTCCACCGTGTTCATCACCGATTCTGTGTCCTGATCCGGCAGCCCGATCATGAAGAAGAGATCGAATTTGTGACAGCCCAACTTGAGAATTCGCTCGATCATCCTCTCCATTTTCTCATTATCGTAAGGCCGGCCGAAAGCGGCTCTTATGTTCGGGTCATGCGTCTCAGGGGAAAGCTGAATATTGAGATGGGGAATGGATGCGGCAATTAAATCCAGAGAGTCTAAGGAAGGAATGTCAAAAAATTCCAAAACCACATGATTGTCCAGCTTTTGTTTTCTCAACTGCTTCAGAAGTCTATATGCATAATCCTCCCCCGGCTGAAAAATGTCTCCCAGGATGAAGATGGGACCTTTGAAATAACGGGAGATTTGTTGAACGTCCGAAGCCACCAGCTCAGCATCCCGGTAGGCTGGTTTGGGGCGATGGCAGAAATCCCGGTAGCAGTCCTGCGAGCCTCCGCAGGTTCCGCAGTGATAACTGCAGCCCCGGCAGGTGAAGATGGCGGTGATGGGATACTCCTGCCAGCCGTAAAAGGGAATGTGCCCGGAAAGATCCCTATGTCTTATCGCCGATCTGATCATGTGGGCGTAATCCAAAGAAAACCGGTTCAAATCCTCCGGGACCCAGCTGGTGGGATTGATTTTTATGCCGCTGTTTTCCTTATAGGTCAGATTGGGAACATCGCTAAAACCTCTTCCCTCTCGAAGTGCGGATAACAAGAGCGAGAGAGGTACTTCGGTGGAATCTCCCCGCAGGACAAAATCCACCTGGGGATAGGCGGCAAGTTCCCGATGAAAATAGGTCGAAGACAGTCCCCCGAAGATCACCGGTGTATGGGGATGATGTTTTTTGACAATTTTAGCCAATTCGAGGCTTCCCTGAGCATGGGGCAGCCAGTGCAGATCGATGCCGAAAGCGGAAGCCTTAAGTCTGCTTATCTCCTTTTCCGCATCATAGCGGGGATCAGACAGCATCTTATTGGCCACATTTATGATCCGCACATTATATCCACGCCCGGTCAGATAACGAGACAGGCTGACAAAGCCCAGGGGAAACATGTCGAAGACCGGAGTGGAGGGGATAACGTCGCTTATCGGTCCCCACATGACGGAGCGCTTCCGAAAATCGTATATGCTGGGGGGATGAAGAAGGACCAAATCAAGCATAAGGTACCCATCTGAGAAAGTTTTACACGGTGTCATTCTGAGGGAAGCGAAGGATCTCAACGTTGGATTCTGCGTACCTTGAGATGCTTCGCTGCGCTCAGCATGACAAAAGCGTCTGTCATTCTGAGACCCGCTGGAGGCGGGACGAAGAATCTCTAAGTCGGATTCCGCATAAGCGTTGAGATTCTCCCCCCCCCAGGGGTGGAGTCAGAATGACATGAGGTGTTGTCGTTACATCCAATCCTCGCTTAGATCTTTCCACTCAGGATTCATTGATGCAATCAGCGCAATTTTCTTTTTTCTCAACCATCCTTTTATCTGCTTTTCTCTCGCAATGGCTGATGTTATTTCATTAGTCACTTCATAATAGACAAGTTTGCTGATGTTGTATTTCTTTGTGAAACCATCAAACCAGCTTGTTCTTGTGCTCATATACTCTACGCATTAAATCGCTTGTTACGCCCGTATAAAGGGTCCGTGATTTGTTTGTCATTATATAAACGTAATATTGTTTTTCCTTTCTCATATTATTTCCAACTGCTATTAAAATCCTGAGATGCTTCGCTCCGCCCCGCATGACAATCATACGTGTCATTCTGAGCCCGAAGGGCGAAGAATCTCGAAGTTAGATTCTGCATAAACGTTGAGATGCTTCGCTTTGCTCAGCATGACACGTGGGGTGTTGCCCCTGAGCGAAGCGAAGAATGGCACCTTGGGTATTAGACCATCCTTCCTATTACCAGCCCCAATGATAGAAGTAGACCGGTGAAGAGATGTGTCTGGACGGTCTTGGCTTGAGCAGGTATGAGCTCGGCGATTTTATCGTAGTTTGATTTAAGAACCCTGACGGCGCCGATAGCTAAAGGTAGGGTTAAGAAAGAAACCAAGGCAAAAGGAGTGACCATCCTGAAGATCACGCTTCCCGCTATCACCAGATAGGTGGCGAGGATCAAAAAATAGTAACCGTAAACCGCCCGCCTTTTTCCCAGTCTCACCACCAGGTGTTTTTTATTCACCGCCTTGTCCGCTTCGTAATCGGGAAATTGATTGATATATAAGATCGCCGCCACCAGAAAGCCGATGGGAAGGGATATCCAGAAGGCAGACCAGCTCAAACTGTGAGCCTGAACGTAGAATGACCCAATTATGGCCAGGGTGCCTAAGTTCAAGCCGACCACAAGCTCGCCCACGCCCCGATACCCGATAAGCACCGGCGTGGCGGTATAGAGGAAGCCGCTTAAAAGCCCGAAGATGCCGAGATATAAGATCAGATTACCTGGAGAGACCGCATTCAAATACAGACCGATAACCGAACCCAGACCGAAGAACAGAAACGAACCGATCAGCATGTGTTTGGCTGGTATCAAGCCGTCCTGAATTACCCGGCTTCCTCCGGAAAAAGGCGTGAGGTTGGTATTGATATCGTCGTTTCCGGTCTTGTGGTCGTAGTAGTCGTTGGCTAAATTCGTCCCTGCGTTGAAAAGGGGAACCCCCACCAGCACCAGGATAAATTTGTATAAGCTGAACCTTCCGGTCATGTTCCAGGCTAAAGCCGTTCCCACCAAAACCGGAATGGCACTGGCGGTAAAAAAAGGCGCTCGTATGGCTTTTATCCATTTTTTGAGGAAGTCCTTCATGGGAAGGTTCCTTCTTTCGTGATCAACTAAAGGGGGCTATCTTGAGCTTGCTCCTCCCCCTTTTGAGGATTTCCCGAGATCGAGCCCACCTTCACCTTTTCTCCGCAGTCGTTCTCCTGCGACTTCTCTTCCGGGATGTTGATATTTGGCACCACCTTTTTTATCTCCTCCACCGGTATATGCCCCAGCCGAATCAGGGAGACCTCCTCTCCTGTGACGTCCAGCACGGTGGAGGGGAGGAAGACATTCGACTTTCCCCCATCCAGGATCAGCTCTACTCTTCCATTGAAGAAATAGAAGACCCTGTTTGCCGCCACACAGCTTTTCTTTCCGGAGATGTTGGCACTGGTGGCGGTAATGGGAACCCCGACTTCGTCCAAGAGCCGGGCGATCAGCTGGCTGGGAGAAACCCGCACCCCCAGCTTGTCGCCCTTGGCCAAAACCAGTGAGAGTTTGGGATTGGTGCATTTGAAAACCAAAGTCAGAGGTCCGGGCCAGAATTTTTCCATGAGCTTTTCAGCATCCGGGTGTACAAAATCAACCACTCTAAGGGTGTGCTGTGCATCCTTTAAGAAGACGGAGATGGGTTTGTCCCGGTCCCTCCGTTTAATCCGGTATATCTTTGCCACCATCTCCTCATTATAGGCGTCTGCGCCCAGAGCGTAAACCGTCTCGGTGGGAAACGAGAGTATGCCGCCGCCTTTTATGATTTTGGCAGCTTCGGAAATCACGTTTTTCTCAGGATTGTCCTGGTCAGATGGCAAGACTTTGGTTTTGATTAACAAATTACTTCCCTGTATTTTGTTATTGGAAAAACCTTTATGGTTTGATCTCCACCTCCACCACCCAGCTCTCCTCATACCCTAATTTATTTAACCTTCTCTGAAGGTAGTCGGCCTCCTCCCTGGTTTCGCAGTCCCCCACCCTCACCCAATAGTAGGGTGTTTTATACTCTATGTAGGTTTTCTGTGAAAGTTGCTCCGCTACCGATTCAGCCACCTGAGCGGCCTGGTCCGGGTATTTGGTGGCGAAGAACTGCACCCGGTAAACCGTAAACGAAAAGAAGCTTTCCTCAACTTCTGATCGGTTCGGTCCGAGCCTGTTTTCCTTTTCGAATTCGGTGCTACCCTGCTCTTTATTTTGAGCTCCCATTTCGGTGACGATCACCCGGTCCTGGGGGAAAGCCAATGGGTCGAATTGATCCTCACCCTTGGTTCGGGGATCATCTTCCGTGGTTTTCCAGGGCTTAAGACCACAACCTGCAAGAATAGACAGGCAGAGCAGAAGACAAATAAAAAGTCCCCTTTTTCTCATAGATATTTCTCCAGATCCTTATCCTGAGCGAACTGGGAGAGAAGCTCTTTGATGTCCTGCACCTTGGTTTTGTGAGCTACAAAAACGATGTCATCGGTTTTCACGATTACCAGATCTGAGACGCCCAGGGTTGCGATTATCCCATCGGAGTCGTTGACTATGGTGGTCTCATAGGTGTTTGTGGTCAGAGTTCTTCCCACAATCACGTTGTGATCTCTGTCTTTCTCCTTTATCCGGTCCAGAGCCAGCCACGAGCCGATGTCGTCCCAGACCAGATCCCCTTTGATCACCAGGGCATTCTCTGCTTTTTCCAGCACGGCGAAATCTATGGAGATGTTTTCCAACCTCTGGTAGAGCTCTTCCTTTGCCGCATCCTCATCCTTTGTTCCCACGTGCTTGGAGTAGCTTTCCAACTCTGCATACATCCGGGGCATATGTTTTTTCAAAGCCTCAAGGATAGTGGGGACGGACCAGATGAACATCCCGCTGTTCCACAGATGTTTGCGGCCATAATAGTACTGCTGTGCCACCACGCGGGTGGGTTTCTCCTTGAATTCCTTTATGTCATAAACCAGGATGTTGTCGAAGCTGTCGTAGAGCTGTTCAAACTCGATGTATCCGTAAGCTGTTTCTGCCCGGGTGGGGGTGATCCCTATGGTGATCAAATACTGTCCCTCCGCTGCCAGTTTTGTGCCCACCTCCAAAATCTTCAGCAGCTTCTCCTGGGGTTGGATTATATGATCGCAGGAGAGAACCACCATGGTCGCATCCGGGTCGATTTTCTGAAGATGAACGGCAGTAACCCCGATAGCCGCACAGGTGTTTTTCATGTCGGGCTCAACTATCAGGTTTTCCTCCTTGAGATAATCCACCTGTTTAAGAATTACTTTCTTTATGTTTCCACCGGTCACCACCATGGTCCTCTCCACCGGGATAAGACCCTTGATGCGGTCGATGGTTTCCTGAAGCATGGTCTTCTTGGAGATTAAGTGTAAAAGCTGTTTGGGATGCTCGGTTCGGGAAAGGGGCCAGAACCTTTCACCCTTACCTCCCGCTAAGATCACTGCGTAATTCAAAGCCTCATCTCCGGAAAAGGGTTATAGATGAGATTGATCAAAGACAGCACGATTAATCTACTTGACTGCCAGTGAATTTATTACAAAAGTATATACTTGTCAACAAAAACTTTCGGAGAATCTGAGACAAAACAAATGGAATCGTACATCTAAGAAAATCATATAATGTTGTAGAGGCTAACTGCATGACAAAAAATCTTGGAAATGAAGCTCTTTTATTGTATACTAAAAAGGTTGAGAGTAACCTTAAGACCAAGGAGTTTGCTTGGAAAGGCTATGGGCGCCCTGGCGTGAGAAGTTTGTCATGTGTAAGAAAGAGCCCGGTTGCTTCCTGTGCAGGACCGCAAGGGAGAATCAGGATCGAAGGAACTTGATTCTACTCCGCGGGGAGAAATGTTTTGTCATCCTCAACCGTTACCCTTACAACAACGGACATCTGATGGTGGCTCCCTATCGCCACGTGGGCAAATTGGAGAATCTGAAGGAGGCGGAGCTGGCAGAGCTATGGAAAATCTCACAGCTTTGCGTGAAAGTACTCAAATCGGGGCTGAAACCACAGGGGCTGAATCTGGGGATGAACCTGGGCAAGGTTGCCGG
>CAYOSZ010000052.1:0-4935 GCA_964406715.1 uncultured Ignavibacteria bacterium
GAGAATAAAAAAATCATCCCTTTTTATCTCATTGTTTCTCTTTCTGATTTTGACCCACTGCGGAAACAATTCTCATCATGACAATCCCGGTGACGGCTTTGACTTCGATCTTCCCGATTTGAAGGGAAGGACTTACAGCATGAAGGATTTCAGCGGGAAAATACTGGTGCTGAATTTCTGGGCTACCTGGTGCCCACCCTGCTTGGAGGAACTGCCCAAACTCAATGATCTTTATGATAGGTACAAAAACAGGGGGGTGCGGGTGATCGGAATAGCATTGGATAAAGACAGTCTGGATGTGGTGAGTCCGTTTGTGAAAAAATACAAAATCACCTATCCCATTCTAATCGGCAACCAGCAGACTTTGACCGACCTGTCCGCGGGCTTGAACCATGTGACTCATGATAAAGAGTCCCTTCCCAAAGACTTCAGGGGAATCCCCACCACTCTTCTTTTCGATAAGAAGGGGAAGATTCGAAAAAAGTTCGATGGCTCCTTTGAGGTGGAGCAATTGGAGGAGAGTCTGCAATCCTTGCTTGAGGATTGAGAAAAGACGGATAACTCAAAAGAGGTAAACTATGAATACCAAGCATAAGTTCTCTACTCTGGCCATTCATGCCGGGGAGGAGGAGGGTTTTCCACTCGGGGCGGCTACCGCCCCCATATATCAAACGTCCACCTTTGCTTTCAAGAATACGGCTGAGGTGATCGAGTTTCAGAAGGGGGATCCATCCAAATATCTTTACACCCGGTATGGCAATCCCACTTTAACGGTGGTGGAGAAGAAGATGGCAACCTTAGAGGGTGGAGAGGCTTCTCTTTTGGTCTCCTCCGGCATGGCGGCGGTATCCACGCTGGCTTTAACTTTAGTCTCCTCCGGCCAAGAGATAATCAGCACCGAGCCGGTCTACGGAGGAACCTTTCATCTGTTCAAGTATGCCTTTGCCAGGCTGGGCATCAAAGTTCACTTTGTGGACCCTTTGAAGATAGAACAAGCTGAAGGATTGCTGGGCCAAAACACCAAGCTGTTTTTCTGCGAGACCCCGACCAACCCCAATCTCCGGATAGTAGACATCAAAAAGTTCGTGGACATGGCCAAAAAGAGAGGGATTCCAGTGGCGGTGGACAACACCTTCGCCACCCCCTACAATCAGAGCCCGCTCTCCCTGGGAGCAGATGTGGTGATACACAGCGGCACCAAGTATTTAGGCGGGCACAGCGACCTGGTGGCAGGCGTTATCGTGGGACCCAAACAGATCATAGACCAAGCCAGGGAAACCATGAAGATGATTGGTGGCTGCATCGATCCCTTCGGAGCTTTTCTTCTTCTGCGAGGGTTGAAAACCTTAGCGGTTAGAGTGGAACGCCAGAATCATAATGCCTCCAAAGTTGCTGAGTTCCTTTCAACTCATAAAAAGGTGAATCGGGTGTTCTATCCCGGTCTGCCATCACATGCCCAGCATGATCTGGCAAAAAGTCAAATGAGGGGTTTCGGGGGAATGGTCTGTTTCGAGGTCAATGGAGGTTTGAAATCCGCCACCAAGGTGATCGACGGCTTTAAGATCTTCATCAATGCCACCAGCCTGGGAGGGGTGGAGTCATTGGCCAGCCTTCCGGTTCTGACCTCTCATTATGGCTTTGAACAGGTGGAGTTAGATAGAGCGGACGTTACTCCGGGCATGGTTCGACTCTCCTGCGGAATCGAGGATGAAGGGGATTTGATTGAGGATTTGAGCCAGGCACTTGACCAGATCGATTGAAAGATTTTTTTCGGATGAATAAGGGTACATATCAGCTCCTGATCTATTTGCCCAAATCTGTTCATATCCAGGTAGGCAGGAAAGGGAAATTCAGGTTTCCCCAAGGTTACTATATCTACACCGGCAGCGCTAAAAATGGCTTCAAAGCAAGGATAAAGAGGCATCTTGGAAAGGAAAAGAAGCATTTCTGGCATATAGATTATCTTCTGGATCATGCTTCGGTCAAGCGGATTTTCCTCTTTCCGAACCATAGGACAAGTGAATGTTCCCTGTCCAAAAGGATGTTGGAGGAGTCGAGGGCTGAAGTGATAGTTCCAAAATTCGGAGCAAGTGACTGCAATTGTCAGTCCCATCTGGCATTCTTCAGGAGATCGAAGGACATTCCGTCAAAATGGCAAAATTGATTATTACTCATGTGCAGTGAGGTGACCAAATGCCCAGCAAAGTTTATTTTATAAATGCCCGGGTTGAGAGGTTCGATTACAAAGACAGCGTGGAGGGCAAACTGGAACGAATACTAAAGAAGATGAATCTGGGGGAATATTTCCTCCCGGACGAACTGGTTCCGGTGAAGATGCATCTGGGCAACCCGGGAGCTCATCACACCATCCGCCCCAATTTCGTTCGGGCGGTGGTGGACCATTTGAAGAAGATCAAAACCAAGCCCTTTGTAACCGACTCGGTTCGGTTAAAGGCATATAAATATCTGGAGACTGCCAACCGGAGGGGATACAATGCCATGAGCCTGGGAGCTCCGGTGATAATCGCCGACGGCATCTTTGGGCTTGATTCTATTAAGGTTAAAGCGGGTAAACTGCTGAAGGAGGTTGCCGTACCCACCGCGATTTATGATGCTTCCTGCATGATGGTCCTATCCCACGTAAAGGGCCATATAGACAGCGGTTTGGGAGGAGCCATCAAGAACATAGCCATGGGATGTGTAACCGCAGTGCCGCGTGGATGCAGCTGGAAGGAGGGGGGCAGGGGAAAGATGCATTTCCAGTTGGACGACCTGATGACCTGGCGTAAGGATTTGTGCACCCTCTGTGGTATCTGCGTCCGCACCTGTCCTATGGATGCCATCTCCATCAAAAGGAAGACCTTTCTGGTGGACGATAAAAAATGCTGGAGATGCGGAAGATGCGTGCGAGTCTGTCCGGAGAAGGCCTTGACCGTTCCCATATCTATGGAGAATTTCTCCGCCTCCTTAGCTGAGGCGGCTGGTGCGGTTCTGTCTACGTTTAAGAAAAAGAGGGTATATTACATCAACTTCCTTTTCGACATTCAACCCGAATGCGACTGCATGGCCATGTCCGATACACCGGTGGTACAGGATCAGGGGATTTTGCTATCAGACAACATGGTAGCAATAGACCAAGCCTCGTTGGATCTGATCGCCAAAGCTAAAACTTTACCTCAATCCGCAGCCGAAGGGGTGAAGATAAGGAAAGGTTCGGACATCTTAAGCGCACTGCATGGAAAGGATTCCAAAATCCAGATAAAGGCGGCGGAGAAGCTGGGATTGGGAAAAAGTGATTATAAACTCATCCAAGTTTAGATTTACCTGTGTAACAGAATTTAACTAAAGTCAGGTTCTTGTTTAAGATCCCGAACTCTGAATGAAGCATGGTCTCAAGCCTTCATGGCACGTTCTTGCCGTGTTTTGATCTTTCCTAACTCCGAGAAAAAGCGGAAATACACATGCTGAGCCCATCCCGAAAAGCTGAGCTTTCCTTACTCTTCCTCACCTTCATCTGGGGATCGACCTTTCCGCTGGTAAAAACCGCTTTAAGTTACTCCTCTCCTTTGGTCTTTCTCATTCTCAGATTTGGATTGGCCACCCTGGTCTTCTGGTTGATTTTTCCCAAAAAGATTTCTATCCAAGAGAAAGGAGTACTAAAAGCCGGAATCATAATCGGTGTTTTCCTTTTCTTCGGGTTCGGCTTTCAGACGCTGGGATTGAAATACACGGCGGCCTCCAAGTCCGCCTTCATCACCGGACTGTTCGTGGTGATGATCCCTCCGCTCTCCTTTGTCATATTGAAAGAGAAGATCAGGCTGTTATCCATAACCGGAGTGATACTGGCGGTAAGCGGATTGTTTCTTCTGACCCGGCCCAAGGGTTCGGAGTTCAACATTGGCGATCTGTTTACCTTCTTCTGCGCGGTCTCCTTCTCCTTTCAGGTGATCTTCGTGCAGATGTATACCAAGAAGTTCGATTTCAACACCCTGACCTTCATTCAAATACTTATCACCACGCTTTTAGCCTTGCCCTTCATGTTAGTATTCGAAAGCATCAAGCTGACCTATCATCCCGATTTGCTTTTAGCCATCCTGGTATGTGCTATCTTTGCCACCGCCATAGGTCTTTACATCCAAAATCGGATGCAGAAGGAGACCACCGCGATCAAAGCTGCCCTTATCTATGCCATGGAGCCTGTATTCGCCGCCGTCTTTTCTTACCTGCTTTTAAGTGAAGTTCTGGGTTGGCCGGGAATTTTGGGAGGGGGGTTGATCCTCTCCGGCATGCTCTGTTCCGAGCTAGGCAGAAGGTAAAATTCCCTTAATCCAATTTTGCTCAAATTATTCACAAAAGCAAATTTTAAATTGAAGACAGCCGTAATAATATGACGATATTATTATTGAGATTGAGATTCAATCTCAATTAGAGAGGAAAGAATGGCACACGCTCTCGAGGTTTTTACCAAGTACCTTAATTCAAAAAACCTGAAGGTGACCAAGGAGAGGAAGGCCGTCTTGGAGGAGATCTTCCAAACCAAGGGACATCTGGAGGCGGAGGATCTAGCCAGCAACTTGCGGAAGAAGAGGAAGGGGGCCTCCCGAGCCACCATCTACCGCACCTTAGATCTTCTGGTGGAGAGCGGGATAGTCCGCAAGGTGGGTCTGGGACACGGTCACAGCCATTATGAGCTGGTGCTGGATCATCCTCATCACGAACACATGGTTTGCATAAGTTGTGGAAGGGTGATCGAATTCTCGGATAAGGCAATCGAGAAAGCTTTGAACAGATTGTGCAGGAAGAATAAGTTCGAGTTGACAGCTCACCGCTTTGAAATTTATGGTTATTGTGAAAGATGCAAAAAATCTATTGGTCACGAGAACAGTACTTAAGAATCAGAGAGGAATGGCGAGCTTATGAACACGGTCGATTTTA
>CAYOSZ010000052.1:4945-9576 GCA_964406715.1 uncultured Ignavibacteria bacterium
GTAAATCAGGCGTGGTAGTGGAAATCAACGGTGGTCGAGGGCTTAATCAAAGGTTGGATTCCCTCGGCATAAGAGTGGGCAAAAGGGTTACAAAAGTAAGTTCTCAATTTATGCGCGGCCCGGTTTGCATCAGGATAGACAGCTATCAGGTGGCACTGGGCTTTGGCATGGCAAAGAAAGTCCTGGTGGAGGTAGAAAAATGAGGGAGGTCTACACCTGGTTTATATAAAATCGGTGTCCCCGCCAGGAGGTTTATGAATATGACAAAGCGAAAGTTTCGATGCGGCCATACATAGGAGGTTTCTCACGGTGCTCCAAGACCGCAGGCATACCCTGTTGAGAAGAATAATGCTCCCAATGTGGAGCTGGGATGATAAGAGAAGGTTTTTGTCATCATCAACTGATTGAAGAAAATAGAAAAAGAAGTAATAAAAATGGTTAGGATCATTTTAAGTTCTTCAATAATTTTATGTTGGGTGTTTTTGATGAATTCCTTCTCATTCGCCGCTCATCCACTTACAACGGACGACATTGGAACTGTGGAGGTGGGAAAGTACGAGCTGGAAATTGGTTATGATAACTGTAAGAATCAAGGTGAGCTAAGGAATCATTCCTGTGGTTTATCGTTGAAACATGGGATCAGCCGAAAGCTGGATATCGGCATTTCATTCCCCTATCAGATAGAACCAAAACCCGCGGAGCGACTTGGAAGGGTATCGCTCAGCTTCAAGTTCCTATTAATAGAAGAGTTTTTTGCTTTTACCCTATCTAACGAACTCGGTTCAGAAGAATATCTTATCAATGGGATATTGACTCATGGAGTATCATCATGGGTGGTCCATTTCAATCTTGGTTACCAAGCAACGGGTGACGAAAATACTAAGGGTGAAATGCTTTACAGCTCCGCCCTTGAATATTCTCCGATGAATAAAATCGATTTCGTCGGAGAAGTTTTAGGGGAAGAAACGGGTTTTCAAAATTGGCTTTTAGGTATGCGATGTAAAATCAGTGATGTTTGTTTCTTTGATATAGCTTATGGGAGTGGGTTCAGAGAAACAAATGAGAAAATCGCTTTCGGATTTCACACAGAGTTTTGAAGGATAAGAGCAACATGTTCTAATCCGGAAGAGGTATGTGATCATAGACAAGTAGCGAATAGGTGAATCTCCATCCTAAGGCTCTTAAAAACCTGGCTTTTATTGGTGAAGGGTGGATACTTGGGCTTTGAAATCTAAAACCACAGAAAGGAAACCGTAGGTGCGCAAGATTCTTCTGATGGGCAACCCCAACGTGGGCAAAAGCGTTATCTTCTCCCGGCTTACCGGAGTGGACGTGATTGCCTCCAATTATCCGGGCACCACGGTGGAGTTCACCCGGGGGCGGATGAGATTGGAAAACGAGTGGGTGGAGATAATAGATGTCCCCGGAACCTACACCTTAGATCCCACCTCTCCGGCAGAGAAGGTGGCCGTCCGGATGGTCCAGGAGGGGGATTTGATAATCGACGTGGTGGATGCCACCAACCTGGAAAGAAATCTAAATCTCACCCTTCAGTTGCTAAAAGACGGAAAGCCGGTGGTGGTGGCTTTAAACTTATGGGACGAAACCCGTCACCTCGGCATTGCCATTGACGTGGACAAGCTCAAGGAGATTCTGGGCGTGCCGGTTGTCCCCACCTGCGCCATAACCGGAGAGGGGATCAAGGAGTTGGTATCGGAGCTTCCCCATGCCAAACCAAACAGCTTCGAGTACGATGAGGATAAAAGATGGGAAAAGGTGGGGGAGATCATTGGCCAGGTTCAGAAGATCACCCATCGTCACCACACCTTTTGGGAACGGCTGGAGGATCTTACCATCAAGCCGGTGACGGGTTTGCCTTTGGCTGTGGTTACCCTTTTGGTGATATTTCAGATCATTCGATTCATAGGTGAAGGACTGATCACACTCATATTCGAACCCTTATTTGAGAGGCTGTGGGCACCACTTATTATGCGATTCTCAAATCTTTTGGGTGGGGGGTTCTTTCATAATCTCCTCATCGGAAAGCTGGTGGATGGGCAGATAGATTTCGTGCAATCTCTGGGCCTTTTGACCACCGGGCTTTTCGTTCCCATCGGTATGGTTCTTCCTTATGTTTTCTCCTTTTATCTGGTTTTAAGCTTTCTGGAGGACTCGGGTTATCTTCCCCGCCTGGCGGTTCTGGTAGATAACGTCATGCACAGATTTGGCCTGCATGGGTTGGCCATAATTCCCATGATGCTGGGTTTGGGCTGCAATGTGCCCGGGGCAATGGCCACCCGGGTTCTGGAAACCAGAAGGGAGCGATTCATCGCCGCCACCCTGATGGCCATTGCGGTTCCCTGCATGGCACAGATCGCCATGGTGGCCGGGCTGATAGGAAAATACGGAGCCAAGGGATTCGGCTTGGTCTTCGGTACGCTTTTCGTTGTCTGGGTGGTGTTGGGAATCCTGTTGAATCGATTCTCCAAGGGCGAAAGCCCGGAGATCTTTGTGGAGATCCCGGCTTATCGGATGCCCTACTGGGGGGCATTGATCAAGAAGATGTGGATGCGAATCAGAGGGTTTTTAAGAGAAGCCATACCTTTCGTTCTCTTCGGTGTTCTCATTACCAATATCCTGTATTCGTTGGGGATAATCCAATTCATCGGTAAGCTTACCTCTCCCATTGTCACCGGAATCCTGGGTCTGCCTCCGGAGGCGGTGGGCGCCCTGATTATCGGCTTTCTTCGCAAGGACGTGGCAGTGGGGATGCTTCTTCCTCTGGGTCTGGATCTTTCTCAATTGGTGGTCGCCAGCGTGGTCTTGACCATGTACTTTCCCTGTGTTGCCACCTTCGTGGTGTTGATAAAAGAGCTGGGAGTTAAGGACATGATGAAATCCGCAGCCATTATGATTTCATCCGCCCTGATAGTCGGAGGACTGCTCAATTTAATCTTGGGTTGATCCAGGCGGACATCAGAAGGGAGCTGATTAAGGTTCACCTCATCCTCTCCTTACTTCTTCTCCGACAGAGCCAGCGCAGCGTCAACGTATCCGTTAAGCAGTCTGAGACTGTACTGGCCAAATGCGAAGGGCTCTGTCATGAACTGTTCAATCAGTTCAACATCAGGCTCACCCTCAGCCGCAACGTTGATACGGTAATACCCTGAGCTTTTTACCATATAAGATCGTTTGAATCCTTCCTGTCCTGCCGGGACCTTGAATGTGAGTTCTGCCCAATCGCCCGTGTACATGACGTGATATTGGCTGTCAGTTGCCTGAAGAACCTGCAGCAGGTTGTTTCCCAGATGATCTCCGGCGGTCATAGGGATGATTTCCATAACCTCCAGTGGCAGATCGGGCGAGTAGTCTGCTTGGGCGCTGTTTACCATCCAGAAACCAGATGGACACTCCAATTGAACCTTCAATGTCTTATCCGGGATTTGACCGATGTCCAGCCAAATCACCTGATCCCTGAAAACGCTGGCTCCGACTTCCCAGACGAAATCAAGGGTTTGCCAATCCCTTCCGTTCCAGAGTTTCACCAGGAGCATTCCTTCTCGTACCATCACCTTCTGGAACTCCTCGCGGTCTTGGATTGAGGTGTTCAATTGATGGTACCAGTTCTCCAGTTGGTTCCCATAAAGCTCAAGGAAGTGGGACTGCAGATGGGCGGCCCATAAGGTGTTCTGTACATTCAGAGCCAATTTAACAAAGGTAGTGCCCTTCGGCCGGGGGAACTCCAGATTGAGCCCATCCCTTGCGTTTGCTTTTATATCCGGAGTACGTCCAAAGGGATTGCTCACCCAAAAGCGATCATCCTTCTCTCTCACCAGCTCAAGGACGTCGTTGCCCATGAAGTCCCTCGCCTCAATCGCTTCCTGCAGATCTGACAAGACATGTAGTTTTCCCGAAAAGGAGGGCGTTACCTCGGTCCCCTGAGGATGATCCACGACCACAAGCTTCACCTCGTCGATGTAGTCGGTTTCGTGAAGCTTATCCTCGATCTTCAAACGACAAGTGCCGTTGACTTGCTGCAGATGATCCAGACTGCCCAGGTCGGTTCGCTTGGCTGCCTCAAAAATCGATCCGCCGAAGGCTTCCGAATCCAAGATGTAATCCCTGCCGTCATAGCTGTAGATAAAGGGACAACCGCACATGATATCTCCGGTCCCATCGGAAGTACTCTTCGGTTTCGAATCACCACTGCTTGCAGCAATAGCAATGACGACCAGATCAATGCAGGCACCGGCGATGAAGCCCGTTTTCGCACCAGTTTTCTTGGCTGTGACATCTATTTGATATACCTGATCCATGGCGACCAGGGTGGTATCGTTCAAGTTCTTTACTGCTATGGCCGATGAGAGCGGAACATGTCCCTCTGCTATCAGGCGTCTGAGACCCCCCCCTTTCAGTTCATTCCCCTTTTGGTCGATAATCCTGTGAATTCCAGATACTGTTACGATACCGGTTGCGGTGTCCCCTATTGATTTAGTGTAGACAATGTGGGTTGGTGTTCCGCTTGTCGAGATAGCTTTTGCCTCCTCTTTGGCAGTAGGGTAATAGTAGTCAAAACCGAAAAACTCGCGCTCCCCTTCCACGCCGCTTTTCAATGTAATGACGACCCTCTC
>CAYOSZ010000053.1:0-2251 GCA_964406715.1 uncultured Ignavibacteria bacterium
CCCTCCCGAACCTATGGCTACGATCCCATCATCCGGCTCTATGACGTCTCCGTTTCCCGAAATCACCAGGGCATGGTCTTTATCCAGCACTGCCAGAAGCGCCTCCAGCCTCCGCAGATACTTATCCATTCTCCAGTCCTTGGCCAGTTCCACCGCCGCCCGGGGCAGATTTCCCCTGAACTCTTCTATCTTTGCCTCAAATCGCTCAAACAAGGTGAAGGCGTCGGCGGAGGCTCCGGCGAAACCAGCTAAGATTTTGTCGTTATACAACTTACGGAGTTTGTTGGCGCTATGTTTGACGATGGTATCCTCCAGGCTCACCTGTCCATCCGCACCTATAGCTACTTTATCCTGGTGTCTTAATCCGATTATGGTTGTGGATTTCATTTTTTGCTTACCTATCTTGTTATAAACATAACTCTCTGCTTAAATTCGTCTTTGAACCCCTATGCTTTGTCTTTCTATTATAATATACTCAATCTTACGCTCTGGGATGCGCTTTTTTGTATATTTTTTTTAGCTTTTCCGTGGTCACATGAGTATAGATCTGGGTGGTGGACAGGCTCTCGTGCCCTAAAAGCTCCTTCACGGTCAAAAGACCCGCTCCTTCATTCAGAAGATGGGTGGCAAAGGTATGCCTTAAGGTATGGGGACTGGTTCTTTTTTCCTCGCTGACCTTTTGGGCATATTTCTTGACTATTCTCCGCATGCTGCGGGAGGTGAGCCTTTTCCCGAATCGATTCAAAAAGATTGCTTCTCCGTCCACTTCAGGAAATTTCTTTAAAGCCAGCCTGCGTTTCTCAAGATAACTCCTCAGAGTATCCAATGCCTCGACACCTACGGGAAGGATTCGCTCTTTTTTCCCCTTTCCCATCACCCGGATAACCTCGCCCTTGAAATCTATGGACGAAAGCTTCAGCTCGGAAAGCTCGGAAAGCCGCATGCCGGTGCTATAAAAAAGCTCCAGGATGGCCGCATCCCTCAAGCCCACAGGATCATCCCGGGAAGGAAGCGCCAGCAGATCCTCCATCTGCGAGATGGTCAAAAAGGAGGGAAGACCTTTTCTTCTTTTGGGAGTTTGAAGATAAGAGCCCGGATCCGATTTGATCCGCTTCCTTTTTAGCAAATACTTGAAAAAAGACCTCAGCACAAAGATCCGATGAGCCAGGCTGCTCTCCTTCAAGCCCTTGCGTTTGAGAAATACCAAAAAATCCCGGAAAAGGGGTCGGGAGAGCTGGTGAAGGAAATCCGCCTCCATATTTTTTTTCCTCAGAAATTCACCAAAACCCAAAAGAGCGGACCTGTATGAGAGGACGGTGTTTTCCGAAAAGTTCTTTTCCCGTTGGATATGTTGAAGGAAATCGTTTTTCTCTGACTTGAAATCTCGCATGATCCCAACCCATTCCGCAAATATGGTTGATTCCCCTTCGTTAAAAGCGTCCATACGGACGGATAACTGCCCGGGTATTTCATCAGTTGAACGTTTTATTCTTTGATCTTTTCAGTCTCCACTGATTGAACTTGCTCGTGACCGCATTTGATGCATTTAAGATATTCACCTTTGACCTTGGAGGATTTCTCCACCAGGAATTTGGCCCCGCATTCCGGGCAGGCCTGTTTAACCGGTTTATCCCAGGTGGCAAACCTACAATTGGGGTAATTGGAACAGCCGAAGAAGATCCTTCCCCTTTTCGTCCTTCTCTCTATCAGGGAGCCGTCACAACCTTCTTCCGGACAGCTTACCCCGATGGAAAAAGGACGGGTGAATTTGCAGTCGGGATATCTGGAGCAGGAGAGAAACTTGCCATAGCGGCTCACCTTGATCATCATGGGTGCTCCGCAGAGCTCGCATTTTTCATCGGAGAGGATCGTGCCGTTTTCGTCCCCGGGCAGGGGTTTGGTGTTTTTGCATTTGGGAAAACCCGAACAGGCTAAGAATTTTCCGTTTCTTCCCCAGCGGATGATCATGGGGCTGCCGCATTTCTCGCAGACCTCCTCGGTCTTCTGCTGGGTAAGCTTGCGGATGTTCTTTTTATTCTTCTCCACCTCTTCCAGATTAAGCTGAAAGGGAGTGTAGAAATCATTCAGCACCTTAACCCACTTCTCCTTCCCCTCCTCGATTTTGTCCAACTCCTCCTCCATAATGGCGGTGAACTTCACCTCAAATATATGTGAAAAATTTTCGACCAAAATCTTATTCACCGTTTTCCCCAGCTCGGTGGGAAAAAGCTTCCGGTTTTTCGACTCCACG
>CAYOSZ010000053.1:2261-9525 GCA_964406715.1 uncultured Ignavibacteria bacterium
TTCCTCTGCTTTATGGTGGAGACGATCTGGGCATAGGTGGAAGGCCGGCCTATTCCGTTCTCCTCCAACTCTTTTATCAGCGTCGCCTCGGAGAATCGGGGAGGGGGCTTGGTGAAGTGCTGCTTGGGAGCAAGCTCCATGAGGTTCAAGGTTTCATTCTCTTTCAAAGCCGGGAGCTTTCCCTCCTCTGCTTCGTCCGAATTATTCTCCTTTATCTCCTGGTAAACTTTTAGAAAACCGTCAAAAGTAAGTTGTGTGGCTGTGGCTTTGAAAAGGTACCTTCCCGCATCGATCCCCACCGAGGTGTAATTGAATAAAGCCGAACTCATCTGGGAGGCAACGAACCTGTTCCAGATAAGCTGGTACAGCCTGAATTGATCCTTGGTCAGGAATTTCTTTATCTCATCCGGCTGGTAATCGACATAAGTGGGCCTGATGGCCTCGTGAGCTTCCTGAGCAGATTTCTTTGATTTATAAACCCGGGGTTTGGTGGGGAGGTACTCTTTCCCGAAGTTTTTGCCGATCAGCTCGCTGGCTGCTTTTCGTGCCACCTCCGCCACCCTGAAGGAATCCGTACGCATGTAAGTGATCAAACCCGCACTTTCCATATCGCCTAATTCCACCCCCTCATATAACTGCTGGGCGATCTGCATGGTCTTCTTCGGCGAGAATGACAATCGCCGGGCAGCGTCCTGCTGCAGGGTGCTGGTTATGTAGGGAGGATAGGGATTACGCTTCTTTTTCTCCTGGCTTATTTTCCCCACCAAAAACTTTTGGTCCCGGACGTCGGAGCATATGGTTTCCGCTTCATTCTGGGAGGGAATCTCAAAGCTTTTACCGTCGATCTTCTCCAGTTTGGCAGAGAAGGATTCCTTATTTTCAGTCTCCAGAAGGGCGGTGATGCTCCAATACTCCTTGGGAACGAAATTTTCGACCTGCTCTTCTCTTTCGCAGATGATCCGCAGAGCCACGGACTGCACCCTTCCGGCGCTCAAACCCTTGTAAACGGTTTTCCAAAGGAGGGGAGATATCTTATATCCCACCAGGCGATCCAAAACCCTGCGAGCCTGCTGGGCATTCACCCGGTTCATATCGATCTCGCCCGCCTCACTTATCCCCTCCAGGACCGCTCCTTTGGTTATCTCGTTGAAGGAGGCGCGCAGAATCCGGGGATTGATTCCTTTGAGCTCCTGAGCAATGTGCCAGGCCATGGCTTCTCCCTCGCGATCCGGATCGGGAGCCAGATATACCGTCTTGGCTTTGCGGGATTGCGACTTGAGCAGGTCTAAGATCTTTTTCTTACCCTTTATGATCTCGTAATCCGGGGCGAAATCCTTCTCTACCTGAACCCCCAGGCTTCTCTTGGGAAGGTCCTTCACGTGACCCACCGAGGCCTCCACCATGAACTCCTTTCCCAAGAATTTCCTCAAAACTTTGGTTTTGGCAGGCGACTCGACTATCACCAGATTATCGCTCACTATGATCGCTCCTTATCCGAAACTGAAGTGCAAACCGGTTAAAGACGTTTTGACATTATTCTAAGCGCTTTTCGGCCTCTCGAATTCGACTTTTCCCTCCAGGGCATTCTGTAGTGCCTGAATGATGACCTTCTGTTTCTCCTGGGATTCGTCTGTTTCCTCTTCGTCTGATTTTTCTCTGAGTCTTTCTAAGTTCAACTTTCTGGCGTGCTTGGCTACCAGAAGAACCGCTTCATATCTATTACTGCAGGTCCTATCCAATCTTTCAGTGGCATCTAATTCCATCAGTTCCTCCCTCGGGTATATGATTGCACGGCAAAAAGAGTAAACGACGTTTCAGCAAGAAATCTTTGCCTGATCTGGAGAATCTTTTGTTTCTAAACTTATCGGCAGGATCGGAAAAGAAGTTATGGTGGGATGTTCTTGCTTCCAAAACATGTATGACATTTGGTTGTGACTTCCATCTGGCTGGTCATGCTGCGCCGCCTGGAAGTTTTTAAAATCCTTTTGAAAAATCATGACAAATCAAAACAAACCTTATTGGATGAATAGCTCTTTTTCTCCCGGATGAGATCTATTCCGGCTTACCACCTTGGCTATTTCCCTGCGCCTTTCTGCTTACTCCACTTAGCATAATCGAAGCGGTCGGATTTGAGCCTCCCTGACTCAATGATGCTCTCCACCGACTTCACTGTGTGGTTTAAGTTCTTATTTATCACCACATAATCATACTTCGACCAGAAGGTCATTTCCCTTAACGCCGTTTTCATCCTAAGCTTCATCTCCTCTGATCTTTCCGTTCCCCGACGGATCAACCTTCTTTTGAGTTCCCTCATGGAAGGGGGGAAAAGAAAGATTAAAACGCTTTGGGGATATTTCTTCTTCATGGCCATCCCACCCTGCACGTCCAGAACGAAGAAGGCCACCTTTCCCTCCCTTTTCGCCTTGGACACAAATCTCTTTAAGGTTCCGTAACGACAGCCGTGCACCCAGGCCCACTCGACAAATTCTTTGGCTTTTATCTTCTTTTTGAATTCATCCTCGGTAAGGAAAATATAATCCTTGCCCTGCTTTTCCCCTTTTCTTCTTTTTCTGGTGGTGGCGGAAACGGAACGAAAATAATCTTTATGCTTTCTGAGTATCTTCTCACAAACAGTTGTTTTCCCCCCACCCGAAGGTGAGGACAAAACCACGAGAGTTTCTTTGTGCTTCAAGTTCTTGTTCGTCATTCGATATTTTTCATCTGCTTTTTGCTTCAGTAATTCCTGTTGTGACATTTGTCAAGTCGTTTCAAAAATAGTTCTTTCAGTTTCTCCTCCGAGAGATCAGGAAATCTCTTGCGCAGACCATGATAGAAAAGCTCCCTGGTGAATTCAGACAACTCAAATGCTCTCATCAATCTTTTCTCGGGTGACATTTGGTGTAGAACTTGAATGTATATTTTATGATTTGGACTTTCTTTGATGTTCATAATTCCCTTTAAATCCTTTGTTCGTCATAGATGTCCTTCAAGGTGAAACCTCGTCCGTGACGGAGAGGATAACGGACATCGAAGATCCGTCTGGAAGGTGTCCATTACCAACACTGGGCTTGTATTATTCTATATTCTGCACCTGTTCTCTTATCTTCTCGATCTCCTCCTTCAAGAAGATCACCTTCTGCGAGACTTTCGCGTCGGCAGCTTTGGATCCGATGGTGTTGGCCTCCCGGTTCATCTCCTGCAGCAAAAAGGTGAGCCTTTTCCCCACCGGCACGTCTTCCCTCAGTGCGGAGAGAAACTGGTGGTTGTGGCTTTTAAACCGGACGCACTCTTCTGTCACGTCGCACTTCTCCGCCATCAGCGCCACCTCCAGCTCCAATCTATGCCGATCCACCCTGACGTCGTCGATAAGCTCTTTTATTCTGCTTTTTAGTTTCCTTCTGTAATTCTCAATGCTTTTGGGGGTCAGCTTCTCGATTATTGGTATGGTCTTATCCAGCTTGGCTATTCGTTTACGCAGGTCCTGAGCCAGCTTTGCCCCTTCTGCTTTACGGGTTCTGTTGAATTCCCTTAAAGCCTGCTCGGTCAACCTGGAGATAATCCGCCAGACTTTTTTTAAATCGAGTTCCTCCTTTTCCACCTTGATCAAATCCGGCAGGTTAAAAAACTGGTCCACCCGGATGTCTCCGGCAAGACCGTACCTTTTTTTCAACTCGGCTATTATCTTGAAATAGATGTCCGATGCCTCCTGGTTCAGCTTAACGTATGAGGCTGTGGGAGCGGTCTCCTCCCAGCTTAGGTTGAAGTTTATCTTGCCCCGGCTGATGGAACAAAGGACTGTCTCCTTCAGCTTGGATTCCAAGGGGGCTAAGTTTTTGGGCAGACGAAACTGTATCTCGCAAAAGCGATTATTGACCGAGCTGATCTCCACGCTGGCTTTGACCTCCTCCACCACCAGCTCGGCTCTGCCATATCCGGTCATGCTTGCTACCATAGAACTCTCCCAGGACAGGGTGATATTATATCTCAATACTTGATTTTGTCAACCAAAATTTGTGGAGCCCCTTTCATCCGAGATAACCTCGGACGCTACAATCATAGGTCGAAATGTCACCTTTAGGAAAACTTACGGATTAAGACAAAAAATGTCGGATTGATCTGCCGAAGGCGAAACATATCCGACTCACCAATAGAACCTTTACTCAATCGCTACGCCTTTACCCAAGTTTCGAGATCAATCCGCTTCACAGCGGGGCAATACTGGAAAATGTTCATCCAACCTTTGCCAAAGGTAAATCAAGGCTTATTTGTCCTAAGTCTTTTAAGGACATTCTCTCTGATAAGCCGATGATCTCGATACCGAAGATTTTTCCTGAATTGTCCAGATCAATCAGGATGCCCTCCTCCACTTTTCTTGTTCTTCCCACCTTTCCTTCTTGAAATTGAATGTAGAGAGCATCCGCTTTAGGATCGTAGCTGATTTTCATAATTTAATCTCCTTCTAACCAATAGGTGGTAATTATCATTGTTTGATCATTTTCTTCTACAAACACCACCTCAAGAGTATTGCTTTTATCGCCTTTCGTGCACACCTTCTTCTGCCAAAACTTGGAAGAATCTTGTCTGGACTTTTAAGAGCGATCTTTATATCCTCATCCGTGATATCCCTCTGCTTCATTCTAATTTTTGTATGATCAGAATATATTATTTTCATTTTCCGCTATTTCAAGAATCACTTGAGATGTTTAAATCTCACTCTACCGTCACGCTTTTGGCCAAATTTCTGGGTTGATCCACGTTGCATCCCCGTTTAACCGCCATATGATAGGCTAAGAGCTGTAGAGGGATTACCGAGAGGATGGGAGTTAAAAGCTCCTGGGTGTGGGGAATGTATATCACGTGATCCACCTTATCCGCAATCTCCTTATCCCCTTCGGTGGCAACCGCAATTATCTTTCCCTTGCGCGCCTTGATCTCCGCTATGTTGGAGAGAACCTTGTCGTGCACCTTATCTTTAAGGGCGATGACCACCACCGGCATGTTTTCGGCGATTAAAGCTATGGGCCCGTGCTTCATCTCCGCTGCCGGATAACCCTCGGCATGAATATAGGAAATCTCCTTGAGCTTTAAGGCGCCTTCTAAGGCGACGGGAAAATTGAAGCCCCGGCCCAGGTACAGAAAATTGTTCTTCCGGTAATATTTCTCGGCGATGTCTTTGATATAAGAATCATTCTTGAGAATTCGCTCCACCTGATCGGGGATCTGGTAGATGGCATCAATGATCTCCCTTCCCCTCTCCAGGTCCATGGTTCTCATCCGGGCTAAAAGCAGCGAGATCAAAGACAGCACCATCATTTGAGAGGTGAAGGCTTTAGTGGAGGCCACTCCGATTTCCGGTCCGGCATGGATGTAAACCCCCCCGTCGGTCTCCCGGGCGATGGTGCTTCCCACCACGTTGCAGATGCCCAGAACCGTCGCCCCTTTTCTTTTGGCCTCTCTGAGTGCCGCCTGGGTATCGGTGGTCTCCCCGGATTGGCTTATCACGAAGACGATGGTTCCCTCGTTGATTACGGGGCTTCGGTACCGAAATTCAGAGGCGTATTCCACCTCTACCGGGATCAATGCGGCATCCTCGATCATGTATTCGCCCACCAAAGCCGCATGCCAGGCGGTGCCGCAGGCAGATAAGATGATCCGATCTATGAGATGCAGCTCCTCATACTGCAGATTAAGCCCGTTCAAGCGGGCGGTTCCCTCCTCGTAATTCAGCCGTCCCCGGATGGCGTTCCGCAGGGTGGTGGGCTGCTCGAAGATCTCCTTAAGCATGAAATGAGGAAACCCGCCTTTCTCTATCTGATCCAAGGTCCAGGAGATCTCCTGAATCTGGGGGGTGACCTCGGTTTTATCCACCGTGGAGATGATGAAGTTGTCCGGATCGACCAAAGCCACCTCCCTGTCCTCCATATAAACCACCCGGTTGGTGTACCTGAGGATGGCGGCTACGTCGGATGCCACGAAGTTTTCACCCTTTCCCGTGCCTATCACCAGCGGACTCCCGTGTCGTGCCGCCACAATTTGATTGGGATTTTCCTTACAGATGACCGCGATTCCATAAGTTCCCTCCACCTGGGACAGTGCCGCCTGGGTGGCTTCCAGAAGATCGCCATCATAATATTCCTCGATTAAGTGAGCTAAAATCTCCGTATCCGTGTCGGAGGTGAATTTGTGTCCCTTGCGATCTAAAAGTTCTCTTAAGCTCCGGTAGTTCTCGATGATCCCGTTATGCACCACCGCAATTTTACCCTGGCAGTCTAAATGAGGATGGGCGTTTAAGTCGGTCGGCTCTCCGTGAGTCGCCCATCGGGTGTGGGCTATACCGGTGGTGCTTTCGAACTTCTTTTCCCGCAAAAGGGCTTCCAGCGCACTTATCTTGCCGGCGCATTTCTCATATATCAGCCCCTGCTCTTCCAGCACGGCTATGCCCGCCGAATCATATCCTCGATATTCCAATCTCTTCAGCCCCTCCACCAATAGAGGAACCGCCTTTTCCTTGCCCACGTACCCGATTATTCCGCACATCTTGACTCCCTGATAATCGATTCCGGCTAAAACTTCAAATCACTCTCACCTGAATTCACTCATTCTGGGTGAAAGATAATCGTTTCCGATTAAAAGATACGCCTTTTTTAAGGATTGGGAAAGGATTTTTCTTGAATTTCAATGATTCAATCCGAAGGTTTCGCCTTCGGCAAAACATATCGACCCAACGGATACTCTATCTTTGACTCAAAAGCTTCAGTCCGTCTGATACCAGCTGGGAGGCTTCCTTTTTGGATCTGGCTTCTGCTATCACCCGGACGATAGGCTCGGTGTTGGATTTTCTTATGTGCAGCCAGGAATCCTTTAAGTCTATTCTCACTCCGTCGAGGTTGTTTATCCTGCCGCCGGGATATCTTCCTTTGAGCCGGGCTAAATTCCTATCGAAGCTGCCGGTCAGTTCTCCCTTCCTTTTCACCATGAAATAGCGGGGCAGCTCCGAAAACAGCTGGCTTATGGATTTCTTAGATTCTGTCAGGTACTGCAGCAAGAGAGCCATCCCCACCAGGGCGTCCCTGCCGTAGTGAAGCTCCGGCAGGATCACCCCCCCATTGCCCTCTCCCCCCATCACCCCTCGGACCGCCTTTAATCTTCTGGCTACGTGAGCCTCGCCCACTTTCGTCCGGTATACTTTAGAGTTATATTCCCCGGCGACGTCATCTATCATCCGGGAGGTGGATATGTTGGCGACGACTTTCGAGTTGGGCTT
>CAYOSZ010000054.1:0-9134 GCA_964406715.1 uncultured Ignavibacteria bacterium
CCTGTCTTTTGTCCTGACGATGACTGAGACATTAATTTCTTTCTTGGATTTTGTCTTGATGAAAGGCGGGGGATTTGTTGAGAAATCAACAACGCGATTATAAAATATTTTCTCATTCCTCTCCATCCAATCTACATGTGAAACCCTCTGCTCTTTGAAGGTTCGTGTGCCGTAATGGAAAACAAAAGCACCCGGAACAACACCCAGCTTATAGCCTGTAAGACGAGCCCTGAGGCAAAAGTCGTCATCTTCATAATTACCTAATCCGTATATCTCAGAGAGCCCCCCCAGAAGATCAAAAACATTCTTTCGGACCAAGACACAGAAAAATACTAGACGATCAACAACGGTTCGCACTCCTCGCCTTGACGCGATTTCTTGAGCATAATAGGGCGCGGTTTCGGGCGTTACGTCTACCGCTTCCAAATCCAACTGAGGCCCTTCTCCAACGTAGTTGGTTACAGGGCTGACGATTGCGAAGTCAGGATCAGATTCCAATGGCTTTATCAGGCGATCCAACCACCCCGTAGTAAAAACCAAATCACTATTACAAATTGCGAGATATTCACCCTTTGCACACAAGGCACCCTGATTAATTGCTTTCGTGAAACCAACATTACTTTCATTCTGGATGAGCTTAAAATCCGGGAAACGTTCAGCCGCCAACTTTAGGTAATCCAATGTGCCATCATCGGATGCCTGATCAATAACCACAACTTCAAACCGCACCCCCGTTGGTGAATCAAAGATACTTTCGATGCAACGAGGGACAAATTTGATTCCATTCAGAACTGGAATAATAATGCTCACCATCGGAGGGGGTTTGAATTGCCCAGTATCTTTCATTGAGTATCCACCCCAATCACTCGATCCCCTGGATGTACTTACGGATTTCCGCATCATTTTCCTGGTCTTAGAGCGCAATCTGGATGTAATCCTCCGCCGAGATTCTAAGAAGAGCGCAGAAATGCCCCCCTCCTGCCAGACAATAATTATCTTCTTTATCAAACGGAACAACGAATATCTGAAATCTTTCATCTATCACAAGCCATCGTTTCTCAAAGGTCATTACCCGTAAAAACAATCAACCTAGCGTACTTCGATCGAACCTGAGAAAGCCGACGCAATTGCCGATCGATAGACTGTACCCCATTCATGCGCGTGATTCGAGAGTAGTTTATGTTGGATTACCGTCTGTCGTGCTTCTTGCCCCATTCGACTTCGCAATTTTCGATCTGATAGAAGTCGAATCAAACACTCCTCCCACTGCTTGGGGTTTGACGCAAGAAATCCATTCGTGCCGTGAACTACGTCGGTCGCATAAGGCGGGAGCATACTATATATCCCCGGCACTCCCAAGGCACTATATTCCAAAAACTTGATTGAGCTTTTGCATCGATTAAAGACATTGTCGCGTAGCGGTGCGATAAATACATCACATTCCTGCTTAATAAAATATTGAGCAAATTCAGAATAATTCGGAAATGATTCTTCAATATATTCCACGTTGGGGTGCTCAAGCAATTCGGGATGCACAAGTCCCCAAAACCTTAAATAGAACTTGTCTGGGTATTTATTGAGCATTTTGATTAGCACTGAGACAATCATATCTAGATCCGGCAAATGGGTTTTGGTAATTCCGCCCATATACCCAAAGATTACTTTCTCAGAGTCTCTGAATTTCGTTTTAGTTGTCAAATCCCATATCTGATCATCTAAGTAATTTGGAAGGTACCATGTATTCAAATTGTGCTTTCGAATGACTTGTACGAGTTCACGACTGCTCACAATTACAGCATCCGCTTGAGCCATCGCATCGATCATTCCTATTCTTGCTTTCTCATAATATGAATGCTCAGGATGTTCGGTCGGCAATTGTATGAGTAAATCATCGATTTCATAGATAACGAATTTCGATGAGGCGCGAGCCCATTCGACGACCTTTTTATAATAATCCTCATGCCTCGGGAAATCTCTTTGTATCACGACGCCATCAACATCATCATGTAAATTAATGACTGATTCGTTTTCCCATTCGGTCCCCTTGACTACAGAAATACCTGATCCAAAATGCTGTGAAGGACCAATTAGACGAATCCTCGCACTTGCGGAATACCATCGATCTGTTGTGAAAAGTGCCACCCTCAATGGGCCAGACGAGGGCTGTATGATTGACCCATATGATTGTCTATTCTTAGGACTCTTACGAAGTTCATTAGTTGGCTCAAGTTCTGCGGGGACTACTCTTCGATCCTCTTGCATACTAATCTTCTGTGATGACTTATGACGAATACGCTCTTGTATTCTCTGTTTGATGACTACCGTACCCCAGAATACACGATGCAGGAATCGATGCCTTGCGGACCCTTGCGGTGCTAACTTTCCCCGAACGCGTTGTAGGGTACGTAATGCCGTCCAGGCCATACTGGATTCAATTTCTTCTATTCTCTCTTTCAGCCCAGCGATCTCATTTTCCTTGTTTTTTAATTCTTCACCTAATTCCTTACGAAGTTCCTCGAAAGTATCTACTGCTGATATCGTATCCCGCATCTCGTTAACTAATTCGCGCAAGTCCGAAGTTTCCTTCGAGAGTGACCAGTATCGTCTTTCAAAATCTTTTACTGTTCGGTGCAAGGGTTGGTGCTTCTTTACAAACCTAACCGCCCACTCAGTGATGAAGGAAGCATCGTAATCGACATCCCGAAGGAAACCATATCTGGCAAAATGCTCGGCCCAGACTTCTGGGGCCTGGACGTTGAAATGTGTTGCCTCTTTGAAATCAAAGGGTGTGGATGAAAATAAAACATCCTCCGTAAATGAGCAAATGTTTTCGATGGCTTTAAACGAGTCTTGAGGTTTTAGGTGTTCCAATACCTCGATGCAAACAATGACGTCATATTTTTTTGGAAAAGGATCGGCCACTGAACCTAATTCACAATAATCTTTTATACTTTGGTGCACGTTTGATATTGCATACTCAGAAATATCTAAACCAAACGCCTCAACGCCCCTATCCCGGAGACCTTCAACCAAAAAGCCCAGCGCACACCCTGCGTCCAACACAGTCTTTGGTTGAAGGTCCTTCACAATTCGGTCAGCAATGGAACCAAAGAAATCGAGCCACTCATCATCCCGCTGATAAGGACGGCCACAACCATGTTGAAAGTAATATTCATCGAATGGGTTTGATCCTTTATCAGCAGTCATCATCATTCAAGTTTCTCAAATGTGAGCGCTCCGTGCCCTTCTCTATGATTTAATCTATACACTTATATCAATAACTTGCCTTTAACTCACTTCAGGATTTGTGATCCGTTTGTTCAAAGAACGCACCGGTTTTAAAAATCATTTTTATTTATCTCCGCAGGACAGATTGATAATTATTTATTCTCCTGAAATTAACTTTCCTGTATGAAACTCCTATAGTCAGCCAAGACCCCCGACGCTTCACCCAGACTCATTACATTTCCTTGATGCAACCACATCGCTCTTTGACAAATTTGCTCGATTTGACCTAGGCCATGCGAGATAATGATGAGGGTCGTTCCTTTCTCTTGAAAAATTTGGAATTTTTTTCTACACTTCGCCTGAAACAGTTCATCTCCAACTCCAAGTACTTCATCCACTAGCAGTATATCCGGTCGATTGACCATCGCAACAGCGAACCCCAGCCGAGCGATCATTCCCGATGAATATGTCCGGATGGGCGATTCAATGAAGTCCTCCAGCTCGGCAAAAGAGACGATTTCATCGAAGTGATCCTCTGTGTAGGATTGCGGTCGCCCAAGTAGCGCCGAATAAAGAAAAATGTTCTCGCTCCCTGAGAGTTCGGGGTGGAACCCCGCGCCAACGCCTAGCAGCGAAGCTACCTTACCCCATACTCGGAGTCTTCCAGACGTGGGATGGATGATCCTCGAAATCACCTTCAATAAGGTGCTTTTTCCCGCTCCATTCCGCCCAATAATGCCGAAGGTTTCTCCGGTGCTGACATCCGCGGTAATGCCGTTTAGCGCGGTGAGATAGGATGTGCGCATGTCTCCTTTCAACTTCCGAATGAAATACTCTTTTAACGAAGTGGCACGATTCTTTTCGTAAGGATAACGAACAACGACTTCATCCAATCGAACCGCGATTTGATCAGGCTCATTTACCTTCTCTGTCATTTACCATTTCCCTTACACACGGTACGCATACTCATCCGAGAGCCGTGTAAAAACATACAAACCAAGGATCAGCATCACCATAGTCCAGGTCGTAAAATACATCAATGATCCTATTGGAGGGATTTCACCATAGTAAATCGGATAACGAAAGATCGTCACCATCTGGAATGTCGGCAGAAAGGATACGATTGTCTGGAGACTCTCCGGTAGTGACTCGACGTTGAAGAAAACCCCCGAGAGGAACATTAGAAGCTGGAGCGACAAAGTAAAAATATTAACCATATCCGCAAAAAAGACAGCCAGCGAGGAAATCAGCAAGCCCACGCCTAATGTAAAGAGTGAAACAAGCAGGAGCGAAACCGGGAGAAACAGGATAGCAGGTGTGAATGGACGGCCGACGAAGATGTCGATCAGAAACAATGGAATGCAAGCCAATAGGAGATTTACTAGATGAGTTCCAATGGCCGAGAACGTGAAAACGCTCTTCGGCATATAGACCTGCGCTACCAATGACCCACTGTACATAAAATCCATCATCGCCTGCGTACTCGCCTGGGCGAAGAAATTCCAGATCACGATCCCGGACAGCAGGAAGACTGGATAAGCCGGAATGGATTTCGCGAACAGTGCGGTGAAAACCACCGCCATGATCATCATCATGAGCAGCGGGTCCAGCAGCGTCCAGAAAATACCGAGCACGGAACGCTTGTATCGCGCCGTTATATTTCTTCTGACAAGGTTCCGCACCAAATCCCGGTAGCTCATCAGCTCACGGATTTCATCGACTACGCGATTGCGCTTTTTAGCTGAGTCATAGAAATATCCTTGGGTGATTTGTATATCTGTACTCATAATTCTGCTCGATTTTCTGGTTAATAAGCTGCGGAGTTTTACGAATTACTGGTTTGCTTGGAAATATACGCCCGAACATTCTGCCAATTGATCCCGCCAATCTACTGGTACCACTCCAAGCTTCGCCTCGATCTTCCCATTCGACAGGATCGAAACCTTGGGTCTTTTCGCCGCTGCGCCAAACTCTTCACTGGAGATCGGTGTGATTTTTTGTATGACATGCTCATGCCGAAGCGGGTCGGATCGGATGATCGCCTGAGCAAAACCATGCCAGTTGGTGGATCCACTTGAGCTGTAATTATAAATGCCAGAAAAGATTTCCTCACTCCGATCGAAATATCCCCTTTCAGAATGAAGAATACATTTGAGCATCTTGCTCGTCGCTTCCGCAATCGACCGGCTCCACGTAGGACAACCGACCTGATCATCCACAACACGAATCTCTTCTTTCTCACGAGCAAGTTGCAACATCGTCAGGAAAAAATTTTTCCCACGCACTCCATACACCCAGCTCGTTCGCAAAATCAAATAGTCGCCCCCAACGGCTTCGATCGCTCTATCGCCAGCGAGCTTACTCTCCCCATACACGCTCAGCGGATTGGGCTCATCATCCTCCGTATAGGGCTCACCCTTCGTACCATCAAATACATAGTCTGTCGAGTAATGCACCAGCCCTGCCTTTAGCCGGACCGCCTCTTCCGCCAGGGCGCCCGGAGCAATCCCGTTCACGGTCATTGCCAGCTCTGGTTCGCTCTCTGCCCGGTTAACGGCGGTGTACGCTGCGGCATTGACGATCAAATCCGGTTTTCGACCACGAACAATCCCACGCAACCCCTGCAAATCGGTAAAATCTACCTCGGGCTGGTCGAGAGCAATGACCTCCCCCAATGGGGCAAGCGTTCGCTGCAGCTCCCAACCCACTTGTCCGTTCTTCCCTAAAAGCAAGATTCGCATGGTAATCTATTCGATTTCCTTATTCGCCAATCTCAGCAAGTAATTTCCGTATGAATTACCCGCCATCGTGCTGGCGAGATCCTGCAATTCCTCATCGCTGATGAACCCCATGCGATAAGCGATCTCCTCCGGGCATGAAATCATCATCCCCTGCCTCTGCTCCAACGTCTGCACGAATGTCGCCGCCTGCAGCAAGGCTTCATGCGTTCCAGCATCGAGCCAGGCCACGCCCCTTCCAAGTACTTCCACGCGCAGCTGCCCGCGCTCCAGGTACACTCGATTCAAATCCGTGATCTCCAGCTCTCCGCGAGCCGAGGGTTTCAAATTGCTGGCAATGTCCACCACCTGCTTGTCATAGAAATAGATCCCCGGAATCGCATACTGCGAACGCGGATGCTCCGGCTTCTCCTCGATGCTCAGCACATGTCCATCATCGTCGAACTCGACGATGCCATAGCGCTGCGGATCGCGCACCGCGTAGGCAAAGACAATTGCCCCCTCATCCAACTGCGCCGAACGCTTGAGCTTCTCGGGCAGATTTTGACCAAAGAAAATATTGTCGCCCAAGATCAAGCAAACCGCCTTTCCGTCCACGAACTCACGCCCCACAATAAAGGCATCCGCCAGGCCGCGCGGATCGGGTTGTTCAGCATAAGCAAAGGACAAACCCCACTGCGATCCCTCCCCCAAGAGTTTTTGATACAAAGGGAGCTGGTCCGGCATGCTGATAACCAGGATCTCCCTGATCCCCGCCAGCATCAGCATCGACAGGGGATAGTAGATCATCGGTTTGTCATAGACGGGAAGCAATTGCTTGCTCACGCTCAGCGTTATGGGGTGAAGGCGCGTTCCCATACCTCCTGCCAGGATGATTCCCTTCAAGACCTATTCTCCTCGTCGTTCATAGTTGATGGACAGCCAGGATTGATAGTCTTTTTCGAGGACGATCGCATCCAGCCAATCCCTGTTCTCCAAATACCATAATACGGTATGGCGAAGACCAAGCTCTAAATCGTGCCGCGGTTCCCAGTCCAGCTCGGTCTGTATTTTTCGGATGTCCATTGCGCAGCGGGGGTCATGCCCCGGCCGGTCGGCGACGAATTGGATCAAGGATTCGCGATGTGAGATGCCGGAATCGGGAGCTACCTCATCGAGTATGGCACATATCTTCTGAACGATCTCCAGGTTGGTCGGCTGGTTGTCTCCGCCGATGTTGTAGGTTTCCCCCAACTGGCCCTGGTGAAGAACGCGGAGCAGCGCTTCGCAGTGGTCTTCGACGTGCAACCAATCACGGATCTGCTTGCCGTCACCGTAGACCGGCAATGGCTCACCTTGCAGCGCCTTGAGGATCATCAGCAGGATCAGCTTCTCCGGGAAATGGTACGGCCCGTAGTTGTTCGAGCAATTTGTGATCGTAAAGGGCAAATTATAGGTATGCCATACACGCGCACTAAATGATCGCTGGCGGCTTTAGAAGCTGAATAGGGCGATTTGGGGTCATATGGAGTCTGTTCGGTAAACGCCGGGGTATCTGGTTCGAGCGAGCCGTAGACCTCATCGGTGGAAACGTGGTGGAAGCGCACCGCACCGCGGGGTAACAGCGTCTTATCGAGCCACACTTTGCGCGCAACTTCCAACAGCGAAAATGTACCGTGGATGTTCGTGCGCACAAACGCCCCCGGCCCCTCGATCGAGCGGTCGACGTGTGATTCAGCTGCGAAATGGACGATGGTGTCAATTTTATGATCACGCAGGATCTCCTCGGCGAGCAGCTGGTCGCAGATATCTCCTTCGAGGAAGACATGCCGTTCTGGATCCGGGAGGTCTTTCAGGTTCTCAAGGCTGCCGGCGTATGTCAGGGCGTCGAGATTCCAGATCTGCGCCCCTGATTCCTTCTCCAACACGTAACGAACGAAATTGGAGCCGATTAAGCCCGCTCCACCCGTGATTAGTACGTTTTTCATTCAATCTCCCTCGTCGTTATCCCCCCTGCCCCCACATCATAGTTTGACAAAATATTCTAATCGAAGAGCTCGGCTTCCACCAATGACTTCCCCTGGGCATCCTTGACGGATAGCAGAGGAAACTCCCCCCCGAGAAGAGGCCACTCAATCCCGATCTCGGGATCGTCCCAGCGCAGCACCCGATCCCATTCCGGCGCGTAGGGCTCCGTGACTTTGTAAAGGAGGTCCGCCCAATCGCTGAGCACGTAGAAGCCATGGGCAAAACCCGACGGGATCCACAGTTGGTGCTTGTTTTCAGCCGTTAACGTCGCACCAACCCACTTCCCGAACGTGTCGGAACTTCTCCGCAAATCCACGGCGACATCGAAGACCTCCCCGCGCACCACTCTCACAAGTTTACCCTGAGGTTGCTGGATCTGGTAATGCAATCCACGCAACACACCCTGCACGGAACCTGAGTGATTATCCTGTACAAATTTGGATGTGATACCAAGTGCTTTGAAATGTTGCGCCTGATAGGTCTCCGTGAAGAAGCCGCGTTCATCCTCATACAGCTTGGGTTTCAGGATGATAACCTCGGGAATGGACGTCGGTTTAACTTTCATTCGTTGCTATCTCCAGATGAGAACTCTTCACTCCGATGTGGAAATATCATGGTTCAGGTTCAAGGAAGAGCTGAACATGCCCATAATCTCCCGCCAGCGGCACCCCCTGGAACGAACTCTCACCCTCACATACGGTGCAGATAATGGCGCAGGGTTGATAGTCAGGATGAAGATATCTCTGCAATTCGGGAGGCGCCTTCACAAATCGTAGTTGTATTCCACTCTGCGGCGCTCGGAGCAGCCACCAGAAAGTATATTCCAAATCTTCATAATGGAGCCATAATCCAACCTCGCTGCAACCTGCCTCTTTGATCACATGTGTCACATACTCATATTCATCACGGAATCCCGGTGTCATCGCGAATAATATCGCTGAGGGATCGGTCATGAAAACGCTCCCAACCCTAGTCGGCCATGGCGGCATACCGATCACCGGACCCATGTTGCTTATGAATACATACGGCAGCGCATAGATCAGAAAACCAATCATCGCGAGATTATGAAGGGCCCTTTTGTTTAACACCTCAAAGGCATACCCAACAGTGACGGCTCTCCCCCCTAAAGGAGGGAGCTTCTCAGGCTACGCTCGCCCCAAC
>CAYOSZ010000055.1:0-9097 GCA_964406715.1 uncultured Ignavibacteria bacterium
CCCTATCATCCTTTCCATCCCAGACTTGATGATGCACGCCCGGAGTCATGGGCTCGTCCACCAGGGTCCTGACCACCTTACCCAGCACGTTATATATTTTCAGGGTGGTGGGCCACGATGCTTGCCCCTCCTGTTGCGATGGGAGGGTGAACTTAATCGTGGTCGAGGGGTTGAAAGGATTGGGATAGTTCTGGCTCAGCTCAAAAGCGACCGGCACCGAATGTATTTGATCTCCGACCGGTATCAACGCCGCCTTCTGGTCGGCCAGCACCACTTCCTTCAATTCAACCTTAAGATCATCTCCTGCAACCGGGCTGAGTATCGCCGGGAGAGAAAGAATGTTCCCCTCACCCACCGGAATGGGATCATTGGACATATTATACAGCAACACGGTCAGCTTCCCCTTTCCGTCGTCCCGGTATTCCATCAGGAAATGATCAGATCTCTCAGAAAGCCTGGGTGTCTGGAAGAGAATCTCATCCGGATCATAATTGATCTGCAGTTGTGCCCCGGCCACCGGTACCTCCAGATCAGCCATCACCTTGACGTCCCCGGAGCTTCCCATCTGCAGGTCCTGGTAGTCAAGTTTGACAAAAGCCATGGGTCCCGGATACATGGGAGGAGACGGACCCATCCATGTTCCCATTATGATGTTTATCATCGCCACCAGATCCCCTATATCGACACCTGAATCCCTATTCACGTCCGCGGCTGACTCCTGCCTGGAGGTAAAGGTAATGTCGTCATTGATATAAGCCACTAAAGAGACCACGTCTCCCACGTCCACCATCTGATCCAGGTTCGCATCTCCAAACATGTCGATCATGAATTTTCCGTTCACCACCCCCAGAGGTTGTGAAGGATAGCCCGGATTTATCGCCTCCCTGGCATTCTCCAGCAGAATGTCCACCCCTCCGGGCGCTGCTTCCTCCAACACACTGAAAGCGGGATAGATCACCGTGTCCAACCCGGCTGAAATCTTTTGACCGGACAGTCCGAAGACCAAAACTGTGGCCTTTCCGGCACTGTCTCCCAGGTTGGTATACATGGAGAAACCGTCAATGACGCTGGTGCGTACGATGGAATCTAAGACCAGCTTGGTATGATCCCACCTGAAGGTGAACTGAAATCCATATATATCCACCGAATTGGTGATCATGAAGGGAACCATTCTTTCTGAGCTCCCCGGCACCCCCCCCTGCAAGATGGACGCCATCAAAAGATCCTGCTCCATCTCGACTACCTCTACGGTGACGTATTTTGAAGTGACGCATCCGGAATCATCCACAGCTATGAATCTGATGTCTTTGAAGCCAGGCTGTTCGCTGAAGCTCGGGGTATACTTAAACCTTTGGGTAACCGATGCCGAATCTTTCTTGGTGTCGAAAATCCACGTAGGTTGCCCCACCAGATCAAGAGGATCCAGGGAGAGGGTAATGGAGTCCCCATCTTCATCCTCAGCAGTCACGTCGAATTCCAGGGTGGATCCCTGATTTACAGAAAAAGACGCAACTGCCGGGGCAGTGAAAACCGGGCAGTGATTCTGCCCCGGCCCCCCTCCTTCAGAGACGGTGAAAATACCATTCCTGGTTCGGGGAATGAAATTGTGTTCTCCGAAGATATCAGTGAGGGTGTTGGCGTAATTTTCTACATGAGGCGATGGGTCCCAGTATAGGAACCGAATGGTATCTTTAACTCCTAGCTCTACGTCTGGTCTGACGAAGAACTTGAACCGTACCACCGGACCGGAACCAGGGTTGGGAAGTCGAGGAAGTGGATCTTCTAACATATCTGTCAATGCGTTAAACCTCAGCGTGTCCAGGTGCTCGTTCTCCGGCCTGCCTATCCAAACCCACGGTTCGGTGAATGGTCCTTCCGTCCTATCGGTCTTGTAGCCAACAACCGTCACCAGGGTGCACAGCGAGTCGGGGCATGGATCGATCACGGTGGTTTCCGGGTAAATTATCGAGGTATTGTATGTCAGTATGAAGCTGAATCCGCAAACCGGGATGGTCGTGTTGGTCAGATCGACGGTCAACCAGAAACTGCTGCCCGGAGCTGCTGTGGTGTCGACAACAATCAGAGTATCGTTGTAGAGATGCGAGTCAACCATAGCCTCTTTGATGTCCTGCTCGCCGGCAAAAGCTTTCTGCCCGCCGAGTTCGCCAACGGCAACAAACCTCTCCACCGGATCCGGCAGACTGGATATGGTACCCAATCCAGTCCCCAGACAGAGAACAAGAAAGATCAGCAATGCCCCCGCGGAGACACCGTTCATACGCAGGCTACATTCTCTCAATTTCTTTTTCATCATATTGACCCCTCTCCGTTGGAGGTTCTGACCCCTTCCCTACGTTTGGGTTCCTTCACAAACAGATTATTTTCTTCTTTCTCCATAAAAGCAAGGCTCGTGCCCGGCTTCCACCGAATTTCCAACGTTCCTGGTAAGATTCTCATTCCTTCCTCTCTGCTGGGTTATTCGCCGAATCCAACGTTCATCTATCAATCATGCCCTTGATTTCTTTCATTTATCCCTATCATCACATTATCAAGTTTCCGCAACCTGGTTCATACAGTATGCACTCCCTTGCACCAAAAATTTATCTTATGCGCTGTATGCGCAATCTCTTTCAATTCTAGCGAGAACTGCTCATTTATTTCAAACTATTTCAGAAGTACCATCTTTTTGGTTTCCACAAATTCCGAAACCTTTAACTTGTAGAAATATATTCCGCTGGCTACCTCTTGATTATTTTCATTCCTTCCGTTCCAGGTCACCTCATATTCGCCAGATGATTTCTCCTCATCCACCAGGGTCTTTACCAGTTGTCCGGCAACGTTATAGACTCTCAAATCCACGTGCACCCCACCCTCTCCTTTCACCATGTATCTTATGTTGGTCATCGGGTTGAACGGGTTGGGGTAGTTCTGGCAAAGAGCATAACTGACGGGCAAAAGGTCGTTTTCATGCTCTTGTTTAGCCGACAGAAGTTCTCCCTGTTGATCGGATAAAGAAGTGTAAATTGTGTCGATGCCCTCCCCTTCGAAGCTGAATAGGTAATCCCCACCCGCGGGAAGGGACTCTCCCTGCTGACCGATAACCAGCACCCGGAATTGATTGCCCACCTGACGGGTATATATATTCAAATCCTGCGCCTGCGGGGACAGCTTAAGGTTATCCACTTTGGCGTTTTCCCCTTCGAAGATCACTAATGCCCCGCCTACCGGCACGTCGGACTCGAGCCGCATCAAAGTCTTTAACTCCTCGTTCGTGATTCTGACCACCGCCTTTTCCTCATCCGGCGTTATCTCATCATTCCTGGGCGCACCTTCCTGTCGTAAGATCTGATTTATTAGAAAAACCAGATCAGAGAGCGTTGCCCAGTGTCCATCCTGGTTGACGTCGGAATTGATCAACTGCTGTTCGGTTAGTTTGACCGTCCCGGACAGGTATGCCGCCAGCCTAACCGCATCCCCCACCTCGAAGGGAAGCCCGTTTTCATTTACGTCTCCTACACACGTGTTTCCCGCATCCAGCAGCACGCCTCCATTATTAAGGTTAATTCTCTCCCGGGATATAAACCGTCCCCGTGAGGTCGAAAGTGTGTTATCGGTGAAGTCAAATGAGAAAAACTCCAGCGGTTCCAACAGACCGTTCAGATACGGATCGGAAGTAACCCGGAAGCTGACATAAGCAATTGCTCCGGAGTCGGGGAGAAGTGGCTGGACGGCTACCTGATTGGGAAAATCGGCAATCCCCAGTATTTTGACCACCTGATAGAGCCCCAGTGGTTTTTCCTTACAGAAAAAGTATTCCCAGCCTTGAGTCCGGGCGCCCTGCCTGGATATGCCCAGAAAAGTGAAAACCGTCGGATCAAACCGGATCAAAAGCTCCAGTCCGGCAATGGATTCGGAATTCGCCAGATTGATGGGGATACTGACCACACCCCCCAGAAGAGACTCCACCGTTCCCAGGCTCAAACCGAAGGTGGCGGGGGAAAGAATCCTCACGCGAGTTTCCTTAAAGCTGAATCCTCCGGAAAAATCGGTAGCTTTGAAAGTGATCGACCACAGCCCGGTATCCGCCAGCTGGGGTTTCCAGTCAAACATTCCGGAACTTAAGTTAAAGCTCGCCCCCGGCGGCAGATTCAAAGCTTCAACCCACACTTCCTCCAGATCCAAATCCTCCGCTCTCACCTGAAACGCCAGCTGGTAACCGGCCGCCACCTGGGAAGATTCGGGCAAGATCAACTCTGGCTTGCGATTCAGGTTGATCACGTTTATCAACACCCTTAACTGGGAGCTCGACTTTCCGTCCGTGGCGACGAAGAAAAGCTCAAAGGGACTCTGGGCGGAGGAGAAGGGACCGATGAATTCCGGGGTCCAGAAAAGGCTTGCGTTCCCATCCCCCATATCCTCAAATAAGGCTTTGGGGGGGGCATTCAAAACCGATATGCTGACGGAATCTCCGTCAGCATCTGTGGCATGGACACCCACCTCCAGCATCTTTCCCTCTTTGACATAACAGGTGGTAAATGTGCTTCCTTCCACATACCCCCCCTGAAGCTGCAAATCCTCGGAGTCGGTCACGCTCACACGGCAGAAAGCATTCGGGTCAAAGACCGGCAGCTGGTTCTGGCACAGGCAGACCCCGGCACCAAAACTGAGCACCGACCCCAGACATAAAAGAATCATTATGTGTTTCAAAAACAGTCCCTTACTCATTATTCTCGGCACCCGAACTCTCCAGTAATTTAATATAACCAATATTCCGTTTTTTCAAACCAAAAAGTTGCAAAAACCATGCCCGCCTGAACCTTTTGTTCAAAAAGTGACCAGGACTAAATCCGCACTGGTCGTGCTCTGACCAGCTCGACGGGTTTTTCCTTTTTGCCGATCATTGACCGTCCATCAAGCGGGAGCAGAACGACCCGATTCCACTCCCCGTACCAAGTCAAAAACCTTGATCAAAGGTACATGGTCTTTTCTTTGCATAATTATGAATCATTCAAGTAAACAGCTTCGCAATACTCTCTACGATAGTTATCGCAACGCTTTTGACTTTTTATCCTAAAACTTAGTCCCATACTTCCCCTATTCGTCTTAAGCAAGCTGCAAGCAAAAAAAACAGCCGTCTCTACCTTCATTTGAGGAACGGCTCTGTGGAACATCTGATTTTCCTCCTGGCTGGAAGCCAAGATCAAAGTAAGGTCTGTTATTTGTTTTATCACTGCTGAACGCTACCAGATTTTGATTCAACTTTCTGCGTTAGCAATAATCTCCTCTTTTCCTCCTTCCTCTAAAGAAACATAAAAAAGAATTCATCTTCCCGTTCTTTTGGGAAGCGAAGTCCCCCCCTTGCAGGGGGGACCTCGCTTCAAAAAGAAGCTTATGATAAAGTTTTACTTCATCATAACCATCTTCTGGGTCGCACTGAAGCCTCGGGCAGTCAACTTGTAGAAGTAGACGCCGCTGGAGACTTCACTGCCGGCATTGTCTTTACCATCCCAGGTAACCACATTCAAGCCAACAGAACCCATACCTTCATAGCTTCTCACCAGCTGGCCAGCCACGTTGTAAATCTTCAGGTTGTAGGCTGTGGCCTCCGGCATGCTGAAGCTTAAGTTGGTGAACGGGTTGAACGGGTTGGGATAGGCAGCATGCAATGAGTAGGCAGTCGGTGCCACCTTGGCAGTGATGGTGGTGGTCAGCTCACGGCTGTCACGATCAACAGCAGAAACGCTAACCAACTCAGCGTCACCGGCAAAGCTTATCACCTGAGCAGTGCTGAAGCTGTTGCCAGCGCTGCTCCACACCAACACCTTGGTGTCATTGTTGACCATCTCCATGTCAGCCAACAGGGTCGGCTCAACCGCACTGTCAAACTCAAACAGAATGGCGCCGATTTCGGCAGCACAGTCTGTGGTGATGGTGCCGTTGTAAACGATCACGTTGGCAACCTCAGAGGACGGAGCCAGTTTGCCATCAGGCATCTCAGCTGCGTCGTGCAGGATCACTCTGATCAGGTAAACTAAGTCTGACAGAGTCAAGGCCCTGCCGTCTGCATTGGCATCGGTGGCGCAGATCTGGTAAGCCAGATCATGGCGGAACACACTCTCACCATTGACAAAGTAGCTGGAAAACAGAACCGCATCAGCTATCTCATAGGTGATGGTGTTGTAGTTCACGTCTCCGCGCTTGCACTCACCCGGACCGCCGGCGCAAACCAGAATACCGCCACAGTTGTCGCCGCAGATATGGCGCTGGAAGCAGAGCTCCGGCTGAATCCTATCGGTGGGAGCGTCACACAGATCCGCCCTGAACTGACACGGTAGGTTGCTGGTAAAGAGGGTATCTCCGGACAAGCTGGAGAAGGTGTTCTCCCCACAGTTCCAGTCCTCAATGAGAATGTCACCCTCAACCGTGCCTTCCCACTCGAAGCAGACCGGAATCGTCAATCCTCTTAAGTTCTCGTCGTTGTTCACCACAAAGCAGAGGTAAACCAGATCCTGGTATACTCCTGTCGGAGTCATCGGGATAGGATCTCCGATGTTCTCCACTCCGTTGGGCATGTCGTACTGACCATACAGCAGGATTTTGTACTTGCAGCATCCGCACAGCGGGCAGGGAAGCAGTCGGTAGGTGAACTTCTCGAAGCCTTCAATTGCCGGGCCGGGCTCTGCGCCCACGAAGGTCATGGCGGTGTAGTCGAAATCGATGTCCAGCTCAAATCCGCCGAACGGGGTGGTATTGTTGTCCAGCAGAATGGGAATGCAGACATAGTCGCCCGGATTCGCGCAGTCGACATCGGGAATTAGAACGTTGGTACACGAGTCAGTGGGCTCCATTACCGATACGGCGAAGCTGCACTCGGCATATAAACTGCAGGGCAGCTCATAAGCCCGCAGCGTGATGATGTAGTAGCCGCTCTCCGAGGTCGTGGTTACCCACTCCACATGATTGCCCACTATTTCGGGATCATTGGTGGCGGGCGGATTGATACTCAGGATGGTAACTGAGGTAGGATCACCATCCGGATCGCTCACCGAGAACGGAGTGCTCACCAATGTTTCACCGGGTTCAAGGGTTTCGTTATGCGGGCAGGTAAGCTGAGAGGGATGATTATAGACGTTCACCGTGAACTGGCAGGTATCAGCCAGCCCACAGGGATCGGTGGCCACCAGACGGATGAGGTAATCTCCATCCTCATCACAGGTGGTGATCCACTCCACGTGATTATCAACTATAACCGGATCGTTGGTGGCAGAAGGATCGATATCCAGGAAGGTGACCGGGGCAATATCTCCATCCGGATCGGTCACCGAAAAGTCGGTGCTGGTGAATGTTTCTCCGGCATGAACGCTGCCATCCTCCGGACAGGTAAGCTCCGGAGGTCTATTATAAACGGTCACGTCAAAATAGCAGGTATCCTTGGCTCCACAGCTGTCGGAAGCTTCCAGACAGATAGTGAAGATGCCGATATCAGCGCATTCAGTTAACCATTCCAGATGATTGTCAACCAGGATGGGTTGGTGAGTGGGGGCAGGAGATATCCCGCACAGAGTTACCGTTATCGGCTCGACATCGGGATCGGAAGCCGAGAAATCAGTGCTTACAAAGGTTTCACCGGCATGGATGCTGTCGTAATCCGGGCAAGAGATCACAGGATTTCTGTTATATACGGTCACGTCGAAATATCCGGTGTCTGCTGCTCCGCAGTCATCCATAGCCTCAAGACAGATGGTGAAGACGATTCCGGCTTCATCACACTCGGTCTGCATCTCCACATGGTTTCCCACTATGATGGGCGTGTGAGTTGGAGTTGGACTTACCCCGCAGATAGACACCGTCACCGATCCCTTGAGATCGTAAGCTACGAAATCTTCGCTTATAAAATAACTTCCGGCATGAGCCGAGTCATCCTGTGGAGCGATCATCACCGGTCCCAGATTGAAAACCGTGACTATAAAATTACAGGTGTCGGTTGCACCACAAGGATCCGTTACCAGAAGTATGATGGTGAAATCCGGTCCGTTGTTCAAATCACCAACACACGGGCTCCACTCGATGTGATTGTCCACCAGGGTGGGAGAATCGACTGGAGCAGGCGAGATGGAATGAATCGTTACCGTTATGCCTGAAACATCATCCGGATCATAGACATAATAGTCCGTGCTAATGAAAAGAGTGTCAACTTTAGCACTGTCGTTATCCGGACAGGTCAACTCCGGAGGCTGATTGTTTACCGCTACCATAAAGCAACAGGTATCCTTGGCACCGCACTGGTCGGTAGCTTCCAGGCAGATGGTATAGTCACCATCCTCATCACAAGTAGTAGTCCATTCCACGTGACTGTTCTCGACGGTTGGATCGTTGGTTACCGCAGGCTCGATGCTTAAGTAGGTGACTGAAGTCGTATGGCTTTCCGGATCGGAGATCGAGAAATCGGAACTTGTAAAATTCTCTCCGGCATGAGCGTTTCCGTTTTCAGGGCAGGTGAGAACCGGAGGTTGGTTAGTAACCGTCACGTCGAAGTAACAGGTATCTGTATTGCCGGCTACGTCTGTGGCAATGACTTCGACAGAAGTAGTGCCAATGCCGAACGTGGAGCCGGAGGGAGGGGTAGCTCCTACCGTGACCCCCGGACAGTTGTCGGTGGCATCGATGCTGAAAGAGACCACCGCGCTGCATTCGCCGGGATCAGTGCCCACATTGATATCGCCTGGGCATTGAGCCTCAGGCGGCTCGGCATCATTGACCGTTACGTCGAAGTAGCAAGTATCGGCATTATTGGCTGCGTCTGTGGCAATGACCTCCACCGGTGTGGTTCCCACCGGGAAGGTGGAACCAGAAGGCGGGTTAGCCGATACGCTCACCCCCGGACAGTTGTCAGTGGCGTCAATGCTAAATGATACCACCGCGCTGCATTCGCCGGGATCAGTGCCCACATTGATATCGCCTGGGCATTGAGCCTCAGGCGGCTCGGCATCATTGACCGTTACGTCGAAGTAGCAAGTATCGGCATTATTGGCTGCGTCTGTGGCAATGACCTCCACCGGTGTGGTTCCCACCGGGAAGGTGGAACCAGAAGGCGGGT
>CAYOSZ010000056.1:0-9082 GCA_964406715.1 uncultured Ignavibacteria bacterium
TTTCAATAACTCATACTGCGCCCTTTTTTTGACCGTAACCCTAACCCGTTCCTGTATCTGCTTCATCCGGGTCGAGTCGGATTCCTGTTGGGCAGGAGTGTTAATGACCAACAACCATGCCAAAGCGGATGAAACCAATAGGGTAAATAAAGCCACCACCATTCCAACTTTGATTAAGCTTTTCATCTGACACCTCATTTTTATTGCTCTGGTAATATTTAGAACGAACAACTAAACAATTCGATAGCCGGTCGCTTATTCCTCCTTCATAGTAGTTGAATGGGCTTTGTTACTTTGTATATATAACTATTTATCAAAAGGACGTCAAGAACTTTTTCCTGTGAAATACTGTTTATTAGTATTTGACTTCTACTATGTTATATTAGGATAAACCCTATCTATATATCTTCCATTTGATATGTTTTCTATTTTGAAACTTACTGTATGATAAGCTATTATACATGATTCCGGCTTTTTGGGGAATCACCCAGGTGAGATTTTGTGTTAGGTACTTCCTTTAAAGGAAAACTAATGAAAACAGTCTATTGCATCAAGCGCAGGACGTCGTTGTAGGTAATGCGGATTATCAGGAGGATCAGAAGGGCAAGTCCGATCATTTGCATGGCGGCGCGATTTTTGATGCTGAGCTGTGAGCCTTTTATCTTTTCGATGCTCAAAAACAGGAGATGGCCCCCATCCAGCGGGGGAACGGGCAGAACGTTTAACAGGGATAAATTGACCGATAATAGGGCGGTGAAGGAAAGGAGGTAAACGAACCCTAACTTAGCGGTTTGTCCTGCGGTTTGAGCGATGAAAACCGGACCCCCCAGAAGCTCGATGGAGACCGCCCCGGTGATAAGCCCCCACAGGATCTTGATGGTCACCACCAGGATGAAGATCACCGAATTTGTTGCCTCCCAGAACGATTTGAAAATCCCCACCTTTATCCTGTCGTCGCTGGACCCTATGCCTATTCGACCCACCACCTGGGTCTGCCCGGTGGCATCCATAACCGAATCTTTCTGTGTGGTGACAACGGAGGTAAACTCCTCGCCGTCACGATTCCATTTTATCTGGATGGGTTTCTCCACCTGCTGGTGGATGACGTAGGTTAAATCGCGGAAGAAGGTCACCTCGGTTCCGTCAACCGACGTGATTAAGTCCCCGGTGATCATTCCCGCTTTATCTGCGGGTCCGCCGGGCTCCACCAATCCCACCCGGGTGCTGTCTATTCCCTGGGTGAAGATTATTCCCCAGAAGATCAAGATGGCCAGGATGAAATTCATCACCGGACCTGCCGCTATCACCAGAGCCCGGATGCCGACCGGCTTGGACATGAACTCCCAGGGTTTTCCTTCGATCTTTGTCTCCTCCGGCTCCTCCCCTGCCATTTTCACGTAACCTCCCAGGGGTATCCAGGAGATGCAATATTCGGTCTCGCCGATCTTTTTGCCTATGGCTTTGGGAGGGAAGCCCAAGGAGAATTTCTCCACCCTGATTCCCGATTTCTTGGCAACCAGAAAGTGACCCAGCTCGTGAAAGAAGATCAAAATCCCTAAAACGAATATGGTGGCAACCAGCGTGGTCATCCTTTAATCTCATCCTTTAAAGTGAGTTTTTTGGCGGTCTGTCTGGCCCATGTGTCCGCATTCAGAATGTCTTCCAACTGAGGATTGTGTTTTATGCTGTGTTGGCTCAAGGTCTCCCCTACGATACTCTGTATGTCGGTGAAAGCCATCCCCCGCTCCAAAAAGGTTTCCACCGCCACCTCATTCGCCGCATTCAGAACTGCGGGTGCAGTTCCACCCATGTTTAAGGCTTGATAAGCCAGATTCAGGCATGGAAACTTCTCGTAATCAGGCTCGAGAAATGTCAGCTCGCCGGTTTGGGCCAGATCCAGACGGGTGTTGTGGCTTATGACCCGTTGGGGGTAAAACAATGCATACTGGATGGGAAGCTTCATATCCGGCACGCTCATCTGGGCGATGACCGATCCGTCCACGAACTCCACCATGGAATGGATGATGGATTGGGGATGGATTAAGACCTTTATCCGGTCAGGCGGAATCCCGAAAAGCCAGTGAGCCTCGATGACCTCCAGACCCTTGTTCATCAATGTGGCTGAGTCCACGGTGATCTTCTTTCCCATCTCCCAGGTGGGATGAGACAGAGCCTGCTCAACGGTAATTCCCTTGAGATCTTCCCTGTTTTTCCTCAAAAACGGTCCCCCGGAGGCGGTTAGAATCAGCCTTTTTACCTCCTCCTTTTTGCCGCTTAAAAGGCACTGCTGGATGGCGGAATGTTCGCTGTCGATGGGAAGAATCTTTGCCCCTTTTTCGCCGGCTTTGCTGAGTAGAAGCTGTCCTGCCATCACCAGAGATTCCTTGTTGGCGATTGCCAGATCCTTGCCCGACTCCAGCGCCAGAAGGCTGGGGAGAAGCCCGGCCGATCCGACCAGGGCATTTATCACCAGATCGACCTGAGGATGAGAGGCAAGCCTTTTGAGACCATCCACACCATAGAGTATTTCTATATCTTTATTCTTGGAAAAGCGCTTAAAGCTCTCCTCATCGGTGACTGCCGCCATCTTCGGGTTGAATTGCCTGATCTGTTCTTCCAGCAGCCTGACGTTCGTGTGGGTGGAAAGGCCGAATACCGAGAATCTCTCTTTGAAATTTGACAATACCTCCAAGGTATTTTTGCCGATCGATCCGGTCGCACCCAGAATGACCACGTTTTTCATGGAAACCTATCCTTTTGCTTTCAATATACGATGGTGTATGACCTTGCGCAAGTTTTATTTGCCCTGCAGATGCATTTGACGATATTTGGAGCCGATCTATTTATCTCCAAAACTCCCCCGAACCATTATGGTTCGGGGGAGTTTTCCCGACCACCTTTTCCGACTGGTCAGCGTATGGAGCATACGAGAAACGACGATGTGATGTTTTGCGAAAATTATACTTGATAAACATCGAATTCTGAGCTATCATGCTATGCGGCAAAAAAACAGGGAGCAATCATGAGGAGAAAAAAAAGAATCGGGGTTTTGACCGGTGGAGGTGATTGTCCCGGACTGAATCCGGCGATTCGGGCAGTTGCCAAAACCGCCCTTTTTTGCCATGAGGCGGAGGTGATCGGCATAAAGGATGGTTTCGACGGGCTGATTAAAAACCACACGGAGAGATTGACCTCAGAGGACGTTGCCGGAATTTTGACCCTGGGCGGAACCATACTGGGCACCTCCAACCGAGCCAATCCCTTTTCGTATGGAGAGGACAAAAAGGACGTATCAAAACGAGTTCTGAGGAATTTCCGCAGTCTGAAGCTGGATGCGTTGATCTGCATCGGAGGAGACGGAACGCTCAGCATTGCTCACCGGTTGCACCGGCTGGGAATCCCCATCGTGGGAATCCCCAAGACCATAGACAACGATCTGAAGGAGACCGACTTCACCATCGGCTTCGACTCGGCCGTGGCGGTGGCTACCGAGTCCATCGACAATATCCACAGCACGGCCGAATCCCATCACCGGGTGATGATCGTGGAGGTGATGGGAAGATATACCGGCTGGCTGGCTCTGTATTCCGGCGTGGCAGGCGGAGGGGACGTGATTTTAATACCGGAGCTTTCCTTTGACATCAAAAAGGTATTCCGGGAGTTGGAAAGACGGGGAAAAATCGGAAAGAGATTCAGCATCGTGGTGGTGGCAGAGGGGGTTAAAGCCGGCGATAAAAAGCTGGTTATAAAAAAACTGGTAAAGGGGAGCACCGATCCCATAAGGTTGGGGGGAGTCAGCTACAGAATCGCAGAGCAAATCGAGAGTCTCACCGGTCTGGAGACCCGGGTCATCATCCTGGGTCATCTTCAGCGAGGGGGGAAACCGACGGATTTTGATCGGATACTGGCTACCCAATTCGGCAAAAAAGCGGTGGATTTGGCCATGGCTGAGAAATTCGGTTATATGACCAGCCTTAAGGGGGGAAAGATAACCTCCGTTCCCATAGGAGAGGGCATTGCCGGGCTGAAGAAGGTAACCCCGGATTTTCCCTTAATCGGAGCTGCCCGGGCGGTGGGGACGTGTTTTGGAGATTGAAAAGAAAAAGAAAGGTTATCGTATTTTGGGATTGAAAATTAAATCGTAAGTTTATATATTTTTTTAATCATCTAAACGTAGTTGCTCGATTCCCGGACGGGAGCGTCTGCTCATCGAGCTAACAAAAGCCCAACGAATTGGGCAACCACAGAAATCCGAAACCGTCAAAAGATAAGGGAAATATACCTTCGTGGATAAGAATAAAGCAGGAGAGAATCTGTCCCCGGAAGCGGAGATAAAGTTCAGCCGCGAGCTGGGGCTTCTGGAGGCAACCACCCTGGGGGTGGGAGCCATGATCGGGGCGGGAATCTTTATCTTAAGCGGTATGGCGGCAGGCATTGCCGGACCGGCAGCCACCATCTCCTATATCCTGTGCGGGCTGATGACCCTCTTCACCGCCCTCTCCTATTCCGAGCTCTCCTCCTCCATACCCTTAGCCGGGGGCGGCTATACCTTCGTTCATCAGGGGCTGGGCGGGTATATTGCATTTTTAAGCGGCTGGGCTTTGATCTTCGGAAGCGTGGTGGCCTGTGCGCTTTATGCCCTCGGTTTTGCCGAGCATTTCAGTCCACTGGTGGATCTGGTGATAAGGATCTCACCCTCCATTAAATTCAGCGCCTTTGCCATTGCGCTGCTTTTGCTTTTGCTCAACATAAAGGGAGCCAAAGAGAGCGGAAAGACGCAAAATTTCTTCACCTTAGCCAAGGTGGCCATGCTTATCGTCTTCATCGGATTGTGCCTCCCCTTTGTGAAAACCCAGAACCTCAAGCCGTTTACCCCGTTTGGGTTTACCGGAATAATCTCCGCCACCGCTTTGATTTACATCTCCTTTTTTGGTTTTGAGCTCATCTCCAGCGCTTCCGAGGAGATCAAGAATCCGAGAAAGACCGTTCCCAAAGCGATCCTGCTTTCCCTTCTGATACCCACTCTAATTTACGTGGCGGTGGTTTTGGTCTCGGTGGGGATATTGGATTATCAGACCTTGGGAACCTCCGCTGCACCTTTGGTTTTGATCGCCCAGAAGGTTTTGGGAAGCTACGGCCTCCTCTTTGTTTTAATCGCCGGGCTTCTGTCCACTACCTCCGCTTTGAATGCCACCATTCTGGCAGCGGCGCGTCAGACCTATGCCATGGGAAGGGATGGGTATCTTCCGGGGAGGATATTCAGGCTGCATCCCAAGTTCAAAACACCATACACGGCAGTTGCTTCAGTCGGCGTGATGATCCTTTTGTTCACTCTCTCCGGCGAGGTGGAGTTTGTAGCGCATCTGGCAAATTTCTGCTTTCTTTTTGCGCTGATTTTAGTGAATCTCTCGGTGATCATGATGCGCAAGAAGGAGCCCCGGCTCAAGCGTCCCTTCAAACTGCCCTGGCATCCGATAATTCCCCTGCTTGCCATCGCCTGCAATGTGTTGATCCTGGCGTTCATGAGCCCCCGCACCTATCTTTTAGGCGCAGGCTGGTTGGGCCTGGGGAGTATCGTTTATCTGGTCTATTCCAAGCAGCAAAAGGAGACGGTGGAAAAGCACAGGCGGTTGAAGGAAATCCTGCAGCGGCAGGAGAAAAAGGAATACAAGATATTGGTGGCCCTGGCCAATCCCGGGACGGTAGGAATGCTCATGACCACCGCCTGCGCCATTGCCAGGAAATTCGACGGGGAGATTATCGCCTTAAACGTGGTGGAGGTGCCTCACGGGACTCCACTGAAGAAGGGTATGGCCGATCTTTCACAGCAGAGACTGCTTCTGTCCCGGGCGGAAAACGTTGCCCGGCAGGAGAGGGTAAAGTTCGACAAGATGATCAAACTCTCTCACCGGCTCTCTTACGGCATATTGGAGACAGCAGCAGAGGAGGACTGCAACTTCATCATCATAGGACGCTCCGGGCCGGAGAAGATGCTGGAGAAGATATTGACCACGGTAGTGGATATCGTGCTTAAGGAGGCCCCCTGCAACGTGGCCATCGTGTACGGAGAGAAGATGGATGCGATCAAGCGGGTGATAATTACCGCCACGGACAACGTGAATTCTCAACTGGCGGCAGAGCTGAGTCCTGCCCTGGTGGAGAAGTTCAAAGCCGAGTTGTTGATGCTGCACGCCATTCCCCGGGACTCCGGGGCCGAAGACGAAACCCAGGCGAAGAGGTGGATGGACTCCTTCACGGAGAAGGCGGGCTTGAAGGTAAGAGGGCAGCGAAAGATAGTGAAAGCCGAAAAGCCGGCTGAAGCCATTGCCGGTGAAATTCAAGCGGGGGATCTTCTTTTAATGGGGGCAAGCAAGGGCGGAACCTTGGAACAACTCCTCTTCACCTCAGTTCCGGAAGAGGTGGTTGAAAGGATCTCAACTCCCATGATAGTCTTCAAGAGATTCCAGCCACGGGAAAGGTCGTGGGTGGAAAAAATCATTGCGGGCAAGAAGGCCAAAATCAAATAAAGGATTTTGCTTAAAGTATACGGGTTTAAGAAAAATGACCTTGTGTGGAAAAGGAATTCTCCGGTGCGAAAGGACGTTTTATCCCGACACCATAATGAGATTTTTCAATAAAGGCTTGAGTCTTTGAAAAAGCTGCGTTCACCTGAAAACAGATAAAAGGAGAAAAATGGATCCCCAAGAGTTGTTCATAGAACCGCTTAAGGCAACCGGCGAGAAGATAATCGGTTTGCTGCCCTCGTTGGTGGGAGCTTTGGTCATATTGCTTTTGGGGTGGCTTTTGGCGAAGATACTGAAAGCCGCCTTAGTCAAGCTTTTGGTGGCGGTACGCTTTGAAAAATTCGGCGAGAGGTCCGGATTGTCGAGGTTTTTATCCCGGGGAGACATCAAGCACTCCCTGGCGGACATCCTGGGAACCGTATTCTTCTGGATCATTTTTCTGTTCTTCATCTATATTGCCGCGGACGTGTTGAAGCTGAGCTTAATCAGCGACCTGATAAACAGAATAATGTCATTCATTCCCAATCTGATCGCAGCCGTCCTGATAATTATCATCGGGGTGCTCCTCTCCTCATTCTTCAAGGGATTGGTGAAGGTGGCGGCATCAAGCTATGCCCTGGCTCATCGGGAACTGCTGAGCACCATAGTTCAATATCTGGTGTTATTTTTCACCCTGGCAGTTGCCTTAGAACAGCTGGGAGTCGCCACCCATATTCTGGTGAATTCCGTTTTGATAATCATCGGGGCGTTGGCGTTCGGTTTCGCCTTAGCCTTCGGTCTGGGGAGCAAAGACGTAGCTGGAAAAATAGTGAACAAGATCCTGGAGTCGGAGAAATCCGGCCTCGAAGGCTCAAAGAAAGACATAAATCCTTTGGAAAAAGAAAAGACCGGTCAAAAAAATGGTTAAATCGGTTATTGTATATTGGTATGCATTTCAGGCAAAAGTCAATTCAATTAGGGAAGGAGCGTGATGAACGTGGCACAGGATCTTAAATTTGAGGAGGTTCCGATAGAGAAACTCCGCTGGCACTGTCCGGTGGAAAAGCTGGATCTGAAAACAAGCGACGATGTGGAACCGTGCGATTGGATCATCGGACAGGATAGGGCGGTCAGGGCGATCAAATTAGGCTTGGACATCAAATGCATGGGCTACAACATATTTGTTGCCGGCTTCGTGGGCACCGGAAGGATGACGGCGATCAAACATCTCTTGGAACAACTGGAGAAACGGGGAGACATCCCGGAGGACAAGTGTTACGTTAACAACTTCAAGAATCCGGATGAGCCCAGGGTGATAAGCCTTCCTGCGGGCCAGGGGAAGCTTTTTAGAAAAGACATGGAGGAACTGATAATCTCTCTCAAGAAGAACATACCATCCGTGTTTGAAAGCGAAGCTTATAAGGAGAAACGAAAGGAGTTTATCCGGGAATCCGAGGAGGCACAAAAAGCCATTCTGGCGGAATTTGAGAAGCAGGTAAAGAAAGAAGGTTTTGCCTTAGTGCAGATCCAGATGGGTCCCTATGTCAAACCCGACGTCCAGCCGGTTATTGAAAACAAGCCCATCAGCTTGGTGAAATTGGAAAAGCAGGTCAAGGCGGGAAATTTCCCCGAAGATAAATTCAAAAATCTGCAGACCAGATACGAGGCCCTGGCGAATCTGATGGAGGACGTTTTCAAGGAGGGGAGGGAGGTAGCCCGGGAGTTGGAGAAGGCTTTGGAAGCTCTGGACCGGGAGGTGATCGTTCCCCTGATCAGAGAGATGATCAAGGAGATCAAGGCAAAGCACGACAACGAAAAACTCCAAACCTATTTGGATGAGGTGGAGGAGAGCCTGATCGATAACTTGGACAGGTTTAAACCGACCAAGGAGAAGACACCGGAGCTGCCCATACCCGGCCTTATGGCGCTCAAACCCGAAGATGAATTTTTGGAATACCGGGTGAACGTGGTGGTGGATAATTCCGAAACCAAGATCGTCCCCATAGTAATCGAGACCAACCCCAACTACAAGAACCTGTTTGGAACCATTGAGAGGGTGGCGGATCGCGGAGGCATGTGGAGGACGGATTTCACCCGGATAAAGGCGGGGTCTTTTCTTAAGGCCAACGGGGGTTATCTGGTGGTAAACGCACTGGATCTTCTCATGGAGCCCGGATCATGGCAAACCCTCAAGCGGTGTTTGAAATATGGACAGGAGGAGATCGGAGCCTATGACCCATTCTATCTTCTGGGCACGTCGGCCATGAAGCCGGAGCCAATCGAAGCCAAGGTGGACGTGGTGATGATAGGGGGCAGCTACCTTTACCATCTGCTTTATCATCTGGACGAGGATTTCAAAAAGATCTTTAAGGTGAAGGCGGATTTCGATTCGGTGATGCCCAAGGACGAGCAAAACATTCACCAATACGCCTGCTTCATAAAAAAGATCTGTGACGATGACAAACTGCTGCCGTTTGATAAAGGCGGTGTAGGAGGAGTGGTGGAGTTCGGGGTGAGGGTGGCGGGAAGCCAGAAGAAATTATCCACCCGGTTTACCATAATTGCCGATCTAATCCGGG
>CAYOSZ010000057.1:0-9058 GCA_964406715.1 uncultured Ignavibacteria bacterium
CTCGGTCCATTCGACAAAAGTCGTGGTATCGATGCAGAAGGCTAATGGAATAGCAAGTGTTTCCAGTTGGTGGTTTTCGTCCCAGCTGTCTATGAGCAGATCAGCATGATAAATCCCCCGGGGATAGGAGAGCGGATTAAAGGTCAAGTTCAAAGTTTTATCTTCCCCTGGCAGAATCGTCCCCTCCATGAAATCTGACTTGACCCAGCCTGGTCTTATCTTTATTGCCAGGGAGTCATGCAAATCATTTTGATAGCAGGGAACTCCAGTTCTGCAGAAAACTTCCAAGCCAACGGTTCCATCCTGATTCTGTATGCCGACTGTGGCACAGTAAAGTGAATCGTCAAGATGGAGATAATTAAAGATGATCTCGCCATTTGGGGTGAGAATGATCTGAAAAGTATAGGGACCGCGGTCAGCTTGACCATAGTGATACAAGTTCAAATATGATATTATGGCGGAGTCGATGTTGGAGTAAAAGTAGATAGAAGAGCTATCGGATAGTATGAGATCGTCCCAGAAAGGTGCCAGAAGATCATAGGGACCCCAGAGCCAGGGAAGAGTATGGTTAAGCCACCAGGGAAACGTATCTGTGGAGCAGGGAAGCACATCGAAAAAGCTGAGCCATCCGTCGGAGGCGATCTTAACTCTGTCGAAGGTACTGCCGTAAAAAGAAAAGGGGAATCCCAGATCGAAAAATCCGTAGTCTTCGTTGTCGTCTCCGCTTTCTCCTAATCTTATTCCGCTGCTTTCGACGTCCACCCAGGTAAACTCCGATTCCGGCTGAAGATGGTTGTCTGTCCAGGTATAACCGAAAGGATCCGAGCCACCCATCCAGTCTTCCTCATACATGTTGATCTGTAACTTAAACCACAAAGGTAATCCGCCGGAATTGGTCAAGGTCAGATCGTCAAAAATCTTTTGGCCGGAGCTGGTGTAAACGGTGAACCCCAGTTTGTCCGTCTCCAGTACCGCCTTCCTCCTGGGAGTAGCCTGCACCAGGTTGGAGGCTTTGCTTTGCCACTCCGACGTCAGCGAGGTGACCAGATAGAAGTAAGTCTGCTCTTCAATCACCTCCGAATCCGTGTGTTGAAATTGGTTTGCCGGAACCGAGGCGATCAGGTTACTTAAGTATATCATGGAATCCGGGTCACAGGAGCGATATACCCTGAAGCTGTCCACATCCGCTGGGTTTTCGGAACTGGTCACAGCCTGTGCCCGCATCATGATGTTGTGGTCATTCAGGTGCCACTCGAAGTGGAAAAACGATCTTTTGCCCCAGAAGGAGTTGTCGAAATTGGGCAGGTTGTCCTGTCCCACCAGAGGAGATAGGGGTGAGTCTTCTTCCCAATGAAAGACGATCCAGAAAACCGAATCTTCCATTAAGAGGTCATGCTCCACACTCACCCACTCCCCTTCAGACAGACTGTCTTCGCCAATGGCTGAAGCAGACACGGAATCTAAACAGCAATTCCGGGGTGAGCCTATTGAATCCTGATTGACTGTCACAAAGAAGGGAGCTTTGAAATTATAATTGGTATCGATGGGGGATCCCTGGTGAGTAACGTAGATTTCGGATTTCAAAAGATAAAAAGGAACCGAGGACGAACTCATCCTCACTCCAACGCAACTTTCCCTCCAGGGCGGAACTACATACATCCCGCTTAGCATCTCAACCCCGTGGGAGAATATCTCCGAAGTGTCCGGATGCGGGCTGAACCAGAAAAGCGGCACCTCTCCATCCCGATGGCTGATGGCGGTCAAATAGGTGGGAGGGGATATGTCATCAGCGAAAATCAACCCCGGGGGGAGGAAAATAATAACAGTTAGAATGAGGATAGCTTGAATAGATTTGCAACGAAAAGAATACCAAGAAGGATTTGCTTTCACCATCCCACCCCGGGTGAATCCCAAAAAGTTACAGGTAAGTTATCAGAAAAATATGGATTCAAAAAGGTAAGTCAAGAAAAATTTTCAATATACTGAGAGCGTCTAAACTTTCAGCCATACAGGTTGTATGACTTGAGGTGAACCAAATCCGATATTATATCTCTTTAGATTTTCGGTCAAGCTAAAGGGCTTGTTGAAAAACCGCTTAGCAGGGCTAAATGCCCTGCTCTATGAAGGATGATAATTGTGCTCCAAAGGGTGGGAATTCCCGGACGGATCTTCGTTGTCCTCCCTCAAGATGCGGGATTTTCAACAGTCCCCAAAACTTGACACTTCAGAAAAAGTTCGCTTTATTGGGGAGGATAGATAACCGGAAGAAACGGTTTAGATGAAATAAGGTTCGCCCATTCTCACATGAACGAAACCAAACTTTATAATGAGTTAGCCTGGACCTGGGAGATTTTGGTTTCCGAGGAAGAGTATGTTCCGGAGGCCAAGTTCGTGGAGAAGATGATCAAAAAACACAAGAAAACACCAGGCAACGAACTTCTGGACGTGGGGTGTGGTGCGGGACATCACGATCTTTTTCTAAAAGGTGATTATGATGTGGTGGGAATTGACGGAAGTGATAGAATGCTTGAGCTTGCCCGAAAGCGCAATCCAAAAATAGCGTACCAGCAGGGGGACATGCGAACGTTCCAACTGAACGGAAAATTCGACGTGGTCATGGCAATGGACATGCTCATGTACAATCTAAGCTATTCCGATTTGGAGAAGACTTTTCAGAATTTCTCGAATCATATCAAGCCAGGTGGGGTGCTGTTATTCTACGTTGAAAATATCAAGGAAAGATTTGAGCAAAACAAAACCAGGTTTAAAAAGCACCAGAAAGGAAATATCGAAATCGTTCTGGTCGAAAACGATTATGATCCAGACCCGGATGACACCGAGTTTGAGTGCCATCTGATCTTTTTGATCCGCAAAGACGGGAGATTCAACATAGAAGTCGACAGACACCGCATGGGGCTATTTGAACTTCACAGGATGATTGAGAGTCTAAAAAGCCTGCACTTTACAGTACATCTTTACGAGTTGGATTTCTCCGGAAGAAGATACGTCAAAGACGGACCATTTTTCGTTTGCCGGAAGACATCCTGACGACAATGGTCGAATGTGACTGTAAGACTATTTATTTGACAAACCAGGATGAATTGGCTTTATTGCTTCTTTACGAAGACGATGCCTTTTTCCAAAGCCCAGGTGAGATGTTAACTCACACAAACGATCAGTTCTGGCATAATAAAATAGGATGAGCCATGTCAATTAAGGGATACGTCGATTATAAACGGAGGGAATTCTGCAAGGACGTGAAATGTCCGATCCAGTTGGAACTGGATAAGCAGAAAGAAGGCTCTGAGGAATATGAGAAGATAAGACAGATATGCAAAGCCGATTGCAGATACACCACCTACCAGTTTCATCATTGGTTGATAGATAAGGGCTATCTGATAGTCAGACCTGAGAAATGATATTCGGGTTCACCTTAAAGAAGAGGATCGCTCAACTAAGCTTCAGGGAGGTATTGAATATGGATTGGGGAATGCAAAACCGATTGAACAGACTAATTCAGCCGGATGGGCACTGCTTCTTTTTGCCCATAGATCACGGATATTTCCAGGGACCAACCAAGTGCTTGGAGAAGCCGGCGGAGACCATCGGACCGCTTCTGCCCTATTGCGATGCGCTCTTCGTCACCAGAGGAGTGCTGCGCTCGGCCGTCAATCCCGCTCTTGACAAGCCCGTGATATTAAGAGTGTCCGGGGGCACCAGTATGGCGGGAAAGGATCTGGCAAACGAGGGAATCACCACCTCCATACAGGAGATACTCCGCTTGAATGCGGCAGCAGTTGGCATTTCCGTTTTTGTGGGCACCGATTACGAAAAACAGACGCTTTTAAATCTGGCAAAGCTGGTGGATTTGTGCGAGGACTATGGCGTGCCGGTGATGGCGGTCACTGCCGTTGGAAAAGAGGTTGGCCAGAAGGATGCGCGCTACCTGGCATTGGCCTGTCGAATCGCGGCGGAATTGGGAGCTAAGGTGGTGAAGACGTATTGGTGTGAAAAGGATTTCGACAAGGTGGTGGAGGGGTGTCCGGTTCCCATAGTCATGGCGGGTGGACCCAAGTGTGAAACGGAGCTGGAGGTATTCCAGTTCGTGCATGACGGCATGCAAAAGGGGGCCATCGGAATCAATCTGGGAAGAAACGTGTGGCAGAATCCGCATCCTGTAGCAGTGGCTAAAGCTCTCCGGGCTGTGGTTCACCAAAAAGCGACGCCCAAAGAAGCACACCAGATATTTAAGGAGACGAAGAAGACTTAACCTCACCCCTCAAGGGGAGAGGTTGTCGAAATGGCTTTGTGGTAGCCGCTGCTTTTAGCCTGCATTACCATAGCTCGGACGGGCGGCGACCAAGAACTTAGAGGTTAAAGAGAGGATTATCATGCGGGTGGCGATGTATTACAACAACAAAGACGTGCGGATAGAGGAGATGCCGACTCCGAAGATCGGTGCCGGGGAGATTCTGGTCAAAGTATTGGCCAGCGGTATCTGCGGCAGCGACGTGATGGAATGGTATCGTATCAAGAAAGCTCCCCTAGTTCTGGGACACGAGATCGCAGGAGAGATAGTGGAGATCGGTGAGGGAGTAGAGAAGTACAAGGTCGGTGATAAAGTTTTCGTCTCTCATCATATACCCTGCAACACCTGCCGCTATTGCTTAAACGGCTATCATACCGTATGTGACACCCTGCATACCACCAATTTCGATCCGGGCGGCTTTGCCGAGTACCTGCGCGCGCCCCGGCTAAACGTGGATCGGGGAACGTTCGTTTTGCCGGATGAGGTCTCCTTCGAGGAGGGAACCTTCGTTGAGCCGTTAGGCTGCGTCCTCCGCGGGCAGAGGATGGCGGGGCTCAAACCCGGTCAGACCGTGCTGATTTTGGGCAGCGGAATCTCCGGCCTGCTTCATCTTATGCTGGCTCGTGCCCTGGGTGCGGGAAGAATCATCACCACGGACGTTAGCGATTATCGTCTTAAGGCGGCGAAGGAGTTCGGAGCAGACGTGGTGCTGCACGCCAGCGAGGACGTTCCTGCCCGGGTGCGCGAAGTTAATGACGGCAGGCTTGCCGATCTGGTCATCATATGCGTGGGAATTCTGTCGGTTTTCTCCGATGCGCTGCGATGTGTGGACCGCGGTGGAACGGTTCTCTTTTTCGCCCCCACAGATCCGGGCGTCGAACTGCCCGTGCCGGTCAACGATTTCTGGCGTAATGGAATCACCCTTCTCCCTTCTTATGGTGCAGCCCCCTTAGATTGTATGCAGGCAATAGAATTGATACGTTCTCGTCGTGTGCCGGTGAGCAAGATGATAACCCATCGCCTGCCGTTAGAACAGACGGCTTTGGGATTCAAGCTGGTGGAAGAAGCCAAGGAGTGCATCAAGGTGATCATCGAGCCGCACAAAGAACCATAGGTCGCAATCCCCTGGGGCTGGAAATCAAATCCCCGATACAAGAACCGGTAGTCCGGTCGGATTCGTGGCGCATTGCCACAAAGGTACCGTCAGGTCACACCCGTTAGCGCGGGCAAGACATGACGGAACAGGAAAACTGTGCAAATTTCTATTGACTTCTTCTAATTTTGAGTTATTTTTGTAATAAGATTCCAGAAATATTTCAAATCATAGGATATTAGGTTTAAACCTTGAACCTTAAGCCTGGGACTTTAAACGTTTTTTTCAGGAGGTATGAGCTCATGAAAAAACTCTTAATGCTTCTTCTCCTTCTTTTCTGGGCACTGCCAGTTTTGGAGATACTGAGCCCGGTTGAAATATTTGCCTTCGAGTCACTTTTTGATGCCAGGATAGACTATGGGGCAGGAGATGGTTCCCAGTCTGTTTTCTGTGCGGACTTGGATAATGATGATGATCTGGACTTAGCCGTGGCAAATAATCTTGGCAGAAGGTCAGTCGGAGAATAAACCGGCTGGAGGAAAGCTAATGTATCCCAGGAACGAATCAGCCGAAAGTAGAATTCAAGCTCACCTACCTCATTTGGTAACAAAACAATCCAGGAGGCGTTATGTTTCGGTCTTTAAACATCCTCTTAGTGGCGGCAGTCTTGGTTGTGAGTATATCCGGTTATGCCTTTACTGCCGACCTGTCCAAAGCCATACTGCTTGACGTACCGGAGCGTGAAATCGAATTGCAGTTTGGCAAATTGCCGCCCTCTCAACTGACACGAGAGGACAGCTTAGCCATAGCTTCGTATCGCTTTACCGGAGACTCCGTCAGGGTCTTGGCCATTCTGGTGGAGTGGTCAGATCGGCCCGGCACGTACTCCAAGGAGGATTTCGACAGCCTGCTTTTTTCCCGAGGGTTTCTTCCCAACGGGTCAGTAGCTGATTATTTCTACGAGGTTTCCTACGGCCAGGTGACTGTAACGGGAGAGGTGTTTGATTGGTATAATGCTGGAAGTTGGCATCCGGCTTTCCCCTTGCAGCCGATATTCGAAGCACTCGATCCGGTCATTGATTACTCACAATTCGACGGCGACGATAACGGCGATGTCGACGCTGCCGTTCTCATTCGCTCCGGAAACGGAGAGGAGGATTCGCAGGACCCAAATGATATGTGGTCATATGCCGTGATCTATGAACCGGGTGGAGGTCCCGGACCTTTCGATGGAAAGCATATTCCCATGTGGAATACCTCGCCAGAGACCCGACCGCTGCACGATCCGCTCTACCCTCCCGGTTTTTCCGGAGCAGACACCTTGAACAAAATCCGGGTATTCTGCCATGAGTTGGCTCACAATCTTGGATTGCCCGACCTGTATGACTACGATGACAAGCTGGTGACCTCGACTTACTACACTCCCAACGACTACAACGATCATCCCGTAGTCGACTGGTGCCTGATGGGATACTATGGCTACGGGCTGCTCTCCATCGGTTCGGAGATACCGTCCCATCTATGTGGCTGGAGCAAAAAGCAAATGGGATGGATAGATCCCATAGTATTACAGGCACCGGGCGTGTTCAACATTCCCATTTACAGCATCGAGACCACCAAAGATAGCTCGCTTTATCTGATTCCAATAGACATGGAGGAGGGGGAATATTTCCTTCTGGAATGCCGCAATCCCTATTCCTCAGGTCAGTTCGACAAGGTGGATTCGGACTTCAGTTGCTACTTCTGGCCCGATTTGGCATATGGGGGGGATCCCCTGGACGGGGGTTTGCTAATCACGCATGTTCACGATTCATTGGGCGCATACTATTGGAGGATAAACAACGGAACACCGGAACATGCGCATTACACGGTGGCGGTGGAGGACGCGGGGTACGCGCTGGGCACGGCAGAAAATCCCGAAGGAGGCCTCACTGACAGCGCTCAGTGGTGGTATCCCTACGAGACCAGACGAGCGGCACCTTTTAATCCGGACCCATACCTTTACCCGATGCCCCAGAATGTGTTCGCAGACTACACCAATCCCTCAAGCGACGGCTATTACGGGCCAACTGGGATCATAGTCAGGGTGGACTCGGTTGGGGACGATAGGCTGTACGCCTACATATACAATCCCCTCGGTGCAAGCGTGGCCTACACCTCACCGACACAGAATGAGTTGAATGTGCCGGTTAGCACCAACATTTCGGTTACCTTCGACCTTGATATGGACGAGGCCACCATCAACGACTCCACTTTTGTAGTTAATGCATGGTCTACAGGTCTTCACCAGGGCACTCTTACCTACGACGGTGCCACTAAAACGGCAGCTCTTGACCCCTCAGAAGATTTCGCTGTAGGAGAAATCGTGACTGTCGTCCTTACCACTGATATAGAAACAGCCTTGGGATTTCCTCTGGATGGCAGCTATGTCTGGTCTTTCTCCACTGAAGTCAGCGACGAGAGCCCTGGCACTTTCTCTCCCCCGACCAACTGGGAGGCCGGAGATGTTCCTCTTTCTGTTTTTTGTGCGGATTTAGATGGAGACTCAGATTTAGACTTAGCTGTGGCAAATAGAGATGGCGACAATGTCTCCATCTTAAAGAACAACGGGGATGGAGCTTTTGAGACCAGGGTGGATTATACTACAGGAGACTCCCCTGTTTCTGTTTTCTGTGCGGACCTGGATGGGGATACCGATCCGGACTTAGCCGTAGCAAATGCTAATAGCGATAACGTCTCCATCTTAATGAACAACGGGGATGGGACTTTTCAGACTGCGGTCAACTATGAAGCAGGATACGGTCCTTGGTATGTTTTCTGTGCGGATTTGGATGGGGATACACATCTGGACCTGGCCGTGATAAATTCTGGTACCAAGGTCTCCATCTTCAAGAACAACGGGGATGGGACCTTTCAGACCAAAGTTGATTATAGTACAGGAAGCTCCCCTAATTGTGTTTTCTGTGCGGATTTAGATGGGGATTACGATCTGGACCTGGCCGTGCCAAATTCTTATATCGACAGCATCTCCATCTTAAAGAACAACGGAGATGGGACTTTTCAGTCCAAGGTGGACTATGCTGCGGGAAATGGTCCTCTTCATGTTTTCTGTGCGGACTTGGATGGGGATACTGATCTGGACTTGGCGGTGCCAAATGGCTTTAGCGACGACGTCTCCATCTTAAAGAACAACGGGGATGGAACTTTTGAGACCAAGGTGGATTATATTACAGGAGACTACCCTGTTTCTGTTTTCTGTGCGGATTTGGATGGGGATACCCATCTGGACCTGGCCGTGACAAATTATGCCGGCGCCGATGTCTCCATCTTAAAGAACAACGGGGATGGGACTTTTCAGGCCAAGGTGGATTGTGCTGCAGGAGAAGGTCCTACTTCTGTTTTCTGTGCGGACCTGGATGGGGATACTGATTTGGACTTAGCCGTGGCAAATAATCAAAGCGACAATGTCTCCATCTTGAAAAACCTGACTGGTCCGTATTTCATGCGTGGTGATGCCAACGGAGATGGAATCATAAACGTGGGGGACGTGGTTTATCTGGTGGGCTATCTATACAGAGACGGTCCTGCCACCGATCCCTTATGGGTCGGAGATTGCAATTGTGACGGCATAATCAATGTCGGTGACGTTGTATATC
>CAYOSZ010000058.1:0-9041 GCA_964406715.1 uncultured Ignavibacteria bacterium
TCAAGCCGTTTAAAATCGAAGTGGGCGGACTCAGGCATTTCGACAAGAAGGTCATCTATCTCCAGATAAGGAAAACACAAGAATTGGTGGAGATACATAGGTTGGTTGACCACTTCTTGCAAACTCGATGTCAAGACCTCTTCGAATATTACATACCGGAGAACTGGATACCGCATCTCACCTTGGCCCAGAAAGTTCCTACCGTGAGAAATTTCGAGAAGGCCTGGCATGAATTGACAGACTCGAGACTAAAATTCCGGCAAAGGCTCCACAACATCTGCATGGTCAAATGGTATCCGGGTGGTAAGATCAAGATTGCCAGGAGATGTGAGCTATAATGGTGGGGATTAGGTGGAAAGAATGTCGATGTCAACGAAGATATACCAGCGCTTAAGCCGGGTATATGACCTTGATTGGGGGAAATTCGCCGGGCAATATGTAAGCTTGATAAGCCAACTTTTCAATGAGCGCGGCATCACTCGGGCAAGGGTTCTCGACCTGGCATGCGGAACCGGAACGTTGGCAATAAAGCTGGCTAACCGTAATCATATCGTTTTCGGCATAGACCTCTCCCCTCAGATGATCGGGATAGCCAGATCGAAATCCACCGGATTTTCCAATGTCTCTTTCGAAGTGCAGGATATGACCCGGTTCTGCGTTGAGGATAAATTTGATCTGGTGAGTTGCACGTTCGATTCTATCAATTATCTCCTTAGCGCAGACGCACTAAAGGCGATGTTCTTTCGCGTCTCTGCATCTCTATATGATGCGGGGCTATTTGTCTTTGATTCCAATACGGAGCGATTATATGTCAATCGGCATAAGGGAAGGCACGAACGCAAGCTGGATGAAGAGTCTTTTGTTCAGCGGCTCAGCTATGACCCGGTAGAAAAGGAAGCCATAACTATTTTTGAGTTCTCAGATGGAACCATGGAGGTTCACCAGCAACGCCCCTACGATTTGGCAGAACTTAAGCCTATTCTGGCTAAAACGGGCTTGCACGTCGTTCGTACTTTCTCTGGATTCGATAAAAGACCATATGGTCCTGAGAGTGAGAGGCTGATTTGTGTAGCCGAAAGAGAAGCGTCGGGCAACGGCGTATGATGCGAGCTTGGCGCAACGTCCGGTAGGTCGCCTGGTCGTTGGGGCATTGCCTTCGGTAAGGTAATGAACCATGGAAACGCCAGGCCAAGTATAAAATGGAGGAAATCAAAATGGAAAAACACAAATTTTACATAGTGGACGTGTTTGCTGAAGAAAAATATGCGGGCAACCAACTGGGAGTGTTCAGGGATGCGCAGGCGTTCTCTGATGCCGAGATGCAGAAATTTGCCAAGGAGATGAACTACTCGGAGACGACCTTCATTCTTTCGGAAGAAGAAAAAGACGGCGGGTACGACGTCCGAATCTTCACGCCGGAGCACGAGATTCCGTTTGCCGGTCATCCTACCTTGGGGACTGCTTTTGTTATACAGCAAGAGATAATCAAAAAACCGGTGGAGAGGGTTGTTCTGAACTTGCAGGTGGGGCAGATTCCGGTGACTTTCCAGAACAGCGGAAAACGGATAGACCTGATGTGGATGAAACAAATAAATCCGACTTTCGGCCAGACGTTTGAAGCGGGGATAATTTCGTCGGTGTTGAACCTGGAGCCAGGCGAAATAGAAGATAGGTTCCCCGTTCAAGAGGTTTCAACCGGAACGCCCTTCATCATAGTCCCGTTGAAGAGCTTGAGTGCCGTGAAGCAGGCTGAGATAAACAAAAAAGAGTACTTTGAGTTGATTAAGAGTACCCAGGCTAAAGCTATTCTCGTCTTCTGTCCCCAGACTTACGATAAAAAGAATGACTTGAACGTGCGGGTCTTTGCCGACTACTTCGGCGTGCCGGAGGATCCGGCTACCGGAAGCGCCAACGGCTGCCTGGCCGGATATTTGGTTAAACACCGTTATTTTGGAGATAATCGAATAGACATACGAGTGGAACAGGGCTATGAAATCGGGAGGCCTTCTCTGCTTTTCCTGAAAGCCGAGGCCAGGGGAAAGGAGATAGACGTATTCGTCGGCGGAAGGACAGTGATGATCGCCAAAGGGGAGTTCATCTAAAACTTATTCTCGATAATCCTTCTTGGGGCCTTTTTGATCTGAGTTTGGTCACATATAAATAATCCTTGCCTGAGCGCTCCGAAATACTAAATTAAACTTAGACACGCAGCATTTTATCCCCTCAAAGGGAGCGATATGACGCATCCTTTAGAACTTTTACAACCAAAGCCTCTGAAACAACTGAGCGGTCACCTGCAGAATCTGATCCGGGGTCGGTTATGGCTTAAGATTCTCATCGGCATGGTGCTTGGCATCGGGGTGGGCACGCTTCTGGGACCGTCGGGTAAATTGGTGCCGCCGGATACCGCCCGCACCATCGGCAATTGGCTGGCCATTCCCGGTCAGATCTTTTTGGTGTTGATCCAGATGATCGTGATTCCTCTTATTTTCGCCTCGCTCATTCTGGGCATTGCCGCCAGCGAGAACATGGAGCAGCTTCGCAAATTGGGTATGCGGGTGGTGGTTTATTTCGTTCTCACCACCGTGATTGCCATAATCATCGGAATGAGCGTGACTTTGGCCATCCAACCCGGCAAATTCATCCCCGGAGAGATGTTGAGAGAGACCCTGGGTAGCCAGACTCAAATGGAAATCCCTGAGCCAATGGGAAAACCAACTTTGGATGAGTTACCCGAAGCCATAGTCCGCATTCTCCCTCAGAATCCTCTCAATGCTATGGTGGGCGGACAGATGCTGCAGGTGGTCCTGTTTGCCATCATCTTCGGTCTGGCTTTGGTCACCTTAGCTCCCAAACAGGCTGATCCTCTGCTTACCCTTCTCAGTTCTTTACAGGAAGTGTGTATGACCGTGGTCAAATGGGCCATGCTGATTGCTCCCTTGGCCGTCTTCGGGCTTCTGGCGCAGATAACCACCAAAATCGGTATAGACGTCTTAGCGGGATTGGGTGTCTATGTGGGGACGGTGCTGTTTGGTCTGCTTTTGCTTCTGGTACTTTATCTTTTGATCATCTCTGCTGTTGCCCATAAATCACCCTGGAAGTTCATGAAGGCTATACGTGAGCCTCAGCTTCTGGCATTCTCCACCTCAAGCACTGCTGCGGTCATGCCCGTCTCCATTAAAACAGCTGAAGAGAAGCTCGGAGTCAGATCTTCCATATCACAATTTGTAATTCCTCTGGGAGCGACCATCAACATGAACGGGACGGCTTTATATCAGGGTGCCGCCACTGTGTTCCTTGCCCAGGTTTTCGGGGTGCAATTGGGAATCGGCCAGATGATCTTCGTCGTCCTGACCACGGTCGGAGCTTCCATCGGCACTCCATCCACACCCGGCGTGGGCATAGTCATTTTGGCAACCGTTCTCAGCGGGGTGGGCATTCCTCCCAGCGGCATAGCGCTCATCATCGGCGTGGACCGCATTCTGGACATGAGCCGCACCGCCATAAATCTCACCGGAGATCTGGTCGCCTGCATGGTCATGGATCGTTGGGTGGGAAACAAAAAGATCCTTCATCAGAGTTTGACCAAAGGAGAAGCTACGAGAAGATAACATACGCTTGCTGAAAGAATCGAACATCCGAGAGCTCTGGCATCATGCTCATTATAGACGAGGAAATAAACATATCTGGAGGTTAACATGAATTCGGAGAAGGAAATGATTGCGGTTTGCGGAATCCCATGTCATAAATGCGACATGCGCGAGGCGCCCAATAATCCCGAAGTCGCCCAAAAGATTTCAGATTGGTTCAAAAAGGAGAGAAACGAAGATGTGAAGCCGGAGGACATCCACTGCATGGGCTGCAAGGAGGATCGTAACAAACACTGGTCCGCTGACTGCTGGATACTTCAGTGTTGTGTTGACAAGAAGGGTTTGGAGTTCTGCTCTGAGTGTGACGAATTCCCATGTGCAAAGCTGGTGGAGTGGTCCAAAGGATGTGAGGGATATGGGAAGGCCCTGGAGAGGCTTAAAGGGATGAGGAAAGGATGAAGTTTTTTAGGTCAATCATGTCCGAAGGACTGTTTGACATAAAAGATTTTCAACCACACTCCGGATTAAACCTTTATAACAAGCCCTTCGGGATGGTTGGGTGCAAGACTTAAAAGGTCAAGCTGAAGGGGCTGTTGAAAAACTTCTTTGGCAGGGCTGAATGCCCTGCCCTATGAGTGATAAGTCGTTATTAATCATAGGGGCGAGAATTCATCCCGCCCCGAAGTTTAGCTTTTTCAACACACCTTGAAGCTTAACACTCTAGAATAACAACTCAAAAGCTACTTTTTCAGAACTGTAACAAAAAAACATTGATTCAAAAGGAGAATCTTTATAGATTGATTCCTTCAGGGGAAGGATAGGGTGTCGGAGTGAAGGTAACCAACAAAAGGAAGCGTTGAAGGGCGTTTGTATAGCAGATGAATCTCCCCAATAAGTTGACCATAGCCAGGATTATCCTGGCTCCCTTTTTCATGATCTTTCTTTTGATCGACAATATGTATCTGCGCTACCTCGCCACCTTGATATTCGTTGTGGCCGCCTTAACCGATGCATACGACGGATACTTGGCCCGAAAGACCGGGGTGATAACCGGCTTTGGGAAATTCATGGATCCGCTGGCCGACAAGATACTGGTTTCCACCGCTTTCATCTCTTTCGTGGCGTTGGATTACGTTCAGACCTGGATGGTTCTGGTGATCATACTCCGGGAATTTTTTGTGACCGGCTTCAGGAGCTTAGCCGCTTACAAGGGGGTGGTGATTCTACCCTCCTATTGGGCCAAATGGAAAACCGGCTGCCAGATGACGGTTATCACCATCATGCTTGTTTACATCAATATCAAATCCACCCTGGTTCCACTGGGTATTGACTGGAGCATCCTCACCTCCGAGTCCATCTTTAGAGTCTTCGACGTTATGATCTTTATCACCCTGCTTTTAACTGTTGGAACAGGAATCGATTATCTGATAAAGAACACCTTTTTGCTTAAAGGCGTGCTGAAATAATCTTTAGCTTTCACAGGTAAAATTGAAAAAAAATCAAATCGCCAGGCTGATCTCGACTTTCTTCTATGCCGGGTATTTCCCTTTCGCCCCCGGAACGTTTGCCAGTCTGATCACCCTGGCAATAATTTGGTTTCTCATTCCACCTTTTTTTTATATATTACTTCCGATCAGTATAGGTCTATTTTGCTTGAGCGTATGGTCAGCCACCAAAGGAGAGGAGTTCTTTGGCAAGGATGGAAGTCCTATTGTAATAGATGAGGTCACCGGCATGGTGATATCTTTGATATTCGTGCCTAAAGACGTCAAATCGTTTGTGGGAGCCTTCTTGCTGTTTAGACTGTTCGACATAATCAAACCTTCCCCCGCCAGGAGGATGGAGAGGTTGAAGGGAGGATGGGGAGTGACCTTGGACGATGTGATAGCCGGCATCTATGCCATCTTAAGTTTGCAGTTGATCTTATATTTAATAACTTTAAGGTGAGAAAAGAGTTTGCGCTTCCAGGCGGAGAAAAAAAGATGAAAGCGGAGATCATCACCATAGGAGACGAGCTGCTTTACGGGCAGATATTAGACTCCAACTCCAGTTACTTAAGCGAAAGCCTGACCGCCGAGGGAATCGACGTGATCTTTAAAACCAGCGTGGGCGACGACATTAACAGAATGGCAGAAGCATTCAACATCGCCCGGTCAAGGACGGATGTGATAGTCGCCTCAGGTGGATTGGGTCCCACCCTGGATGATCTGACCAAGAAGGCTGTGGTGAAAGCTTTCAAAAGAAATCTGATATTCCATCAGGAGATTCTAAAGCAGATCGAGGAGTCTTTCCAAAGACGAGGCCGCCTGATGCCCAAGATAAACCAGAATCAGGCACTGATTCCCCAGGGAGCCAAAGCCTTGTCCAATCGCTGGGGAGTGGCACCGGGAATATTCTTAGAGGATGAGAAGACCCTGTTTTTTGCCCTGCCGGGAGTGCCAACGGAGATGAAGTGGATGATGGAGAATGAAGTTTTACCGGTCCTGAGAGCCAAAAAGCCTCAGCATTTCATCCTGCACACAAAGCTCAAGACCACCGGAATCTCGGAATCCGCCTTATACGAGAAGATCGAAGGATTAATCGATCCGAAGGAGGAGATTAAAGTTGCATTTCTGCCCGGCTATCTGGGCGTGGACATCCGGCTGACGGCGGAGTCGACTGATAAAGATCAGGCGCAGGCAAGAATAGATGAGTTGGAGCAAAAGATTCGAGAGGTGTTGGAAAACTACGTCTACGGAAAAGATGACCAGACTTTAGAAGAGGTGGTGGGAAAGCTTCTTCTGGAAAGAAAGAAGACCATAGCTGTGGCGGAGTCCTGTACCGGCGGGTTGATCGGGGCGAGATTCACCAACGTATCCGGAAGCTCCCAGTATTTCGAAAGAGGAGTTGTCACATACAGCAATGAAGCTAAAACAGAACTTCTCAATGTCCCCATGGAGATCATCGAAAAACATGGAGCGGTTTCAGAAGAGGCAGCCATCCTGATGGCGGAGGGGGTGAGAAAGCTGGCCAAGACCGACTATGGCTTGTCCGTTACCGGAATTGCGGGACCCACCGGAGGAACGCCGCAAAAGCCGGTAGGATTGGTGTTTGTTGGTTTTGCCCACGAGAATGATTCCTTCGTCCAAAAGTTTCTGTTGGGGGGGGATAGAAACAGCAACCGGGAAAGGGCTGCTCAGGCGGCATTGAATCTGGTACGGCTGTTTTTAACGCAGGGGTAACGGACTCGTCCTGCCTCGCGCTGAGTGCGCTTGGGATGAAATGAGGGCGCTGCCCAAAGGATTGAACGGACATATAGTGAACAAAGAGAATCTATTAAAAGGATGAAGCAAATACTCTCTCCCCGTGATATGTATCATGCGGTTCATACCTGGGGGGAGAGAGATAAAGAGTGAGGGGGAAATAAAGCAGAAAGGTCAACGGTGTGAGCCATAAGCTTCACGCCAGCGGATGAAAGGTATTCTGGCCTTTGCGGCGGACGGCCGACGATGGACAGCGGACGAAATAGGCGGGTAACGGATTGAAGATTTATAGCGGCCGGCTTCATCCGATCCAAAAGCGCAAAATTCAAAGATCAAAATGCAAATCTACAATTCAAAGTTCAAAATTGAAGGAGGAGAACAGATCTCCTCTCCCCTTTGGGGAGAGGGTAGGGTGAGGGGGAGACAAAAAAATTCAAAGATCAAAATTTGTAACAGCAGTTATTTTTGAATTTTGACTTGTCCGTAGGATCCAAATTCGGACAATTTTGAATTTTTAATTTTGCATTTTAAATTTATACCGAGGCTACCATGCGAACCTTTATTGCCATTGAACTGCCGGATGAGATAAAGAAAGAAATCGAGCAAGTGCAGGCTCCTCTGAAGAAAAGTGACGCTCACGTATCCTGGGTCAAGCCTAAGAATATCCACGTCACCTTAAAGTTCCTGGGAGAGGTACCAGAGGATAAAATAAATGAGGTTTTCTCTGCAACCGAACGGGCAGTGAAAGGAACAAAGAAGTTCACCATGAGCCTGAAAGGAACCGGCGCGTTTCCGAACGTAAAAAGACCCAGGGTGATATGGGTCGGAGCCGGATCGGGTGAGGAGGAGCTCTCCCGTATGGCCAAAGAGATCGAGCAGGAGATGGAAGAAATAGGTTTTCCCCGCGAGAAAAGGGGATTTTCCGCTCATTTCACCATCGGAAGGGTGAAGTCTCCGAAGAACATCGAAAAGCTCATGCAATTGTTGCAGGCCAGTGATTTCCAAACTGAGAAAATTGAGGTAAATGAGGTGGTGGTAATGAAAAGCCAGCTTCATCCTGCCGGAGCCATATACACGCCGCTTCAAAAGATACCTCTGGAGGATTAGTCAACCGACTTGTCCTGAAGGGATTGTCTGAAGGGTGGAACGGATCAGTCAACGGATTAAACGGATAAACCAAATTCTCTCTCCCCTAAGGGGAGAGAGATAAAGAGTGAGGGGGAAAATAAAGCAGAATGGTCAACGGAACGAACGAAAAGATCAACGGATTAAACGGATAAGCCAAATTCTCTCTCCTGGGTATGTACCATGCGGTTCATACCTGGGGGGAGAGAGATAAAGAGAGAGGGAGAGATAAAACAGAATACAACGGATATAATGGTAATCGGTGAATGAAAGAATAGCTTAGAAAGTGAGGTGAGAAAGATGGCAGATATACAGGAGGAAAAGAAAAGAGCCTTGCAGCAGGCGGTCACTCAAATAGAGCGCCAGTTCGGCAAGGGCTCAATCATGAAGCTGGGGACCGATTCTCTGGGCGAAAGGATACCGGTGATCTCTACCGGCTCCCTGGGGCTGGATGTTGCTCTGGGCGTGGGAGGTGTGCCCAGGGGAAGAATAGCTGAGATATTCGGGCCGGAAGCTTCGGGCAAAACCACCCTGGCTTTGCACATCATGGCGGAGGCGCAGAAAGGAGGAGGGATCGCCGCTTTCATCGATGCCGAGCATGCCTTTGATGCCGCTTACGCTAAGAATCTGGGCGTGGACATTGACAACCTTTTGGTCTCCCAACCGGACACCGGGGAACAGGCATTGGAGATTGCCGAAACCCTGGTACGCAGCGGGGCGGTGGACGTTATAGCGGTGGATTCCGTGGCGGCCCTGGTTCCCAAAGCGGAGATCGAGGGGGAGATGGGGGATTCGCATATGGGGCTTCAAGCCCGGCTCATGTCTCAGGCCATGAGAAAGCTTGCCGGCACCATCAGCAAGTCCAAAACCTGTCTGGTCTTCATCAATCAGATCAGGATGAAGATCGGAGTTATGTTCGGCAATCCGGAGACCACCCCCGGCGGCACCGCTCTTAAGTTCTACTCCTCGGTAAGGCTGGACATAAGACGGATATCCTCCATCAAAGTTGGAGACAAGATTTTAGGATCACGCACCCGGGTGAGGGTGATGAAAAACAAGGTGGCTCCGCCTTTCAAAAACGCAG
>CAYOSZ010000059.1:0-9040 GCA_964406715.1 uncultured Ignavibacteria bacterium
GTGTTATCACCAGGTAAATAGTTGCCTTCAGCAAGTATTTCTCCAGGTGTGACAGTTCAGTTCTCAGGCTGCTGATCATCTCTTGGGCTCCGGTTAAATCATCTGTTTGCCCCAAAAGCTCCAGCTTTAGGCACAAATCGGCAATACGCCTGGCACTCAGATTGCCAGCAGCACCCTTGATTTTGTGAGCCTCCTTTTTCACTGTCCGGGCGTCGCTTCTTTTTACGGCTTCATCCAGTATTTCCAGTTGCTTTGGAAGGGAGCCCAAAAACTCCTGAAGCATTTCTTCCAGGAAAGCTCTGTCACCTCCGAATCTTGTCAGGGCGGCTTTGAGGTCAAGAGGAACGTCTTCCGGTTGAGAGCTTCTTTTTGATTCATCCCTTTCGGATGAGGCTTTGGGGTGGTGGGAGAACTCAGTCCATTTCTTTATGGTATCGATCATTCTCTCGGGTTCTATGGGCTTGGAGATATAATCATCCATACCTGCCTGCAGGCATCTTTCCCGATCACCCTTCATGGCATGAGCGGTCATGGCGATTACGGGAGTATGCTTTTTGTCGTCCTTTCTTGCACGAATGGCTTTAGTTGCCTCAAAACCGTCCATCTCCGGCATCTGGACGTCCATAAGTATGAGGTCATAAGCCGTTCGATTAAGAGCTTCTATGACCATTCGTCCATTTTCGACCGCATACACCGCATAGCCCGCTCTCTCGAGCAAGGTGACCGCCAGCTTCTGGTTCATGGGGTGATCCTCCGCCAGAAGAATGCTGATCTTCCGGTGTTTCTCTTCTACTATAGTATGACGTGTAACCATAGGTCTGGGTTTTCCTTTGGCTTTTGTTTTTTGTCGGCTCAAGACGGTGATGATGATATCAAACAGTTGTGACTGTTTGATCGGTTTCAAGAGGTAACCGGCACATCCCAGAGCCTGCAGCCGGGTGACGTCTCCGCGCATGCCCACCGAGGTGAGGATGATCACCGGCACGTCTTTGATCTCCGCATCTTCCTTGATGACGCGTAGAGTCTCCTCGCCATCCACCCCCGGCATCTGCATATCCATCAAGACCAAGTCGAAAGGTTTTTTCTCATGCACGGCCGCTTTTAATGCCAAAATCGCTTCATCACCACTTTCTACCGCTTGGGGTGAGCATTTGAATGCCTCCAACATCTTAACTAAAATAATTCGGTTGGTCTGGTTGTCGTCCACGACCAATATCCTTTTGCCGCGCACGTCGGCAGGTATGGGGGGAATCACCTCTTTAAACTCCGTTTGTTTTTGGAATACCGAGGTAAACCAGAATCGGCTTCCCTTGCCCGGCTGGCTTTCCACACCGATTTTGCCACCCATCAGCTCTGCCAAGCGCTTGGAGATGGATAGGCCCAAACCGGAGCCACCATATCTGCGGGTGGTGGAGCCGTCTGCCTGGGTAAAGCTTTCAAAGATTTTCGTTTGTTTGTCTTTGAGTATGCCGATTCCGGTGTCTGTGACCGAAAAGAGAAGTGTTACCGAATCTTCGGTTTCTTCCTCAAGCTCTACTCCGATTACCACTTCTCCTTTTTCCGTAAACTTGATGGCATTCCCTCCCAAATTTATCAAGACCTGCCGAATCCTGCCGGGATCTCCTCGTAAAAAAGAGGGAACCGTATTGTGAATCGAACAGACAAGTTCCAGTTCTCTGGTGGAAGCGCGGGGAGCCAAGGTGTCTATCACACTCTCCACCATAGCGCGCAGGTCGAAGTCGATGGTCTCAAGTTCAACCCGTCCGGTCTCGATTTTGGAGAGATCCAGGATATCGTCCAAAAGCCCCAAGAGCGCATAGGCACTGTCTTTGACTATGGTCAGATACTCGCGTTGCTCCCCGGTTATATCGGTATCCAGGGTTACGCCAGTCATGCCGATGATGGCGTTCATGGGGGTGCGGATCTCATGGCTCATGTTGGCTAAAAATTCACTTTTTAAGCGATTGGCTTCTTCCGCCTCCTCTTTTGCCTTCTTCAGGTTCTTCTCGGCCCGCTTACGTTCGGTGATGTCCCTGAAACTCCAGACCCTTCCCGCTACTCTGTCCTCGCTGATTAAGGGACATGAGTAGCGTTCGAAGACTCTGCCGTCCTTGAAATTTAGCAGGTCCGTGTCCTCCTCCGTCGTCTGATACAGCTGGCGGACCTTCTTTAGAAAGGCATCTGGATCCTTAAGCTGGGAAAGGACGTAATTTAGCAACTGGTCATCGTCTTTGGTTTGAATGAGTTTCTCCGGGATGTGCCACATCTCGGCGAAGCGAGCGTTGGAGTGCGTGACGCGACCTTCCTCATCCACTACCAGAATACCGTCGGCGGTGGACTCGATCGTTGACCTTAGCAGCTCTTGGTTATCTCGCAGAGCCTCTTCTGCCTGCTTACGCTCGGTTATATCCCAGAAAACGCCTAATATACCAGCAATATTCCCATTTTCATCTTTAACCGGTGTCTTGCTAGTATGAACCCAAACTTCCTTTCCATCTTGGATATATAATTCTTCTATATCTTCTGCTGTCCCAACTTCGATTATTCTTTTGTCATCTCCTTTATATTTTTCAGCCAAGTCCTTTGGATAAAAATCATAGTCCGTCTTCCCAGCAATCTCATCAGGTTTGATTTTTAAATCTTTTGCGTAGTTTTCATTGCAAGAGATATAGATTGAATCTTTATTTTTGAAGAATATTTTTTGCGGGATATTTTCAACTAATGTTCTATACTTGCCTTCGCTCTCCCGTAATGCCTCTTCCGCCTGCTTACGCTCGGTGATGTCTCTGGTTGCGCCCATTACCGCTACTACTTCCCCTCCCTGGTTTCTTACGGGATTAAGGTTCGTACTTATATACATTTCCTTCCCTGCAGCAAACATCTTTGTTTCCACAATCTCGCCTACACCTGTTCGGAACACGTTCATCAGGTTTTGTTGAAAACCCATCGCAATCTCATTTGGGAATAGGTGAGAAATTGATTTCCCTATTATTCTATCAGGTTCCTTCCCAAAAAGCCTTGCAGCAGATTGGTTCAGAGACAGAACCTTACCGTTCTGGTCAATCATATAGATGAAGTCGGACGTGTTTTCGACGAGAGTTCTGTACTTTTCCTCGCTTTCCTTGAGCGCCTCCTCCGCTCTCCTGTGCTCGGTGATGTCTTCTCCGGAACTGAGGTGTCCAGCGATATTTCCTTTTTCGTCTCTTAAAATTGTGTTGTGCCAGGCGATTAGCCTCTCCTCTCCCTGCTTGGTCAAAACCGGATTCTCATAATACTCTACAGTCTTCAGTTTCCCAACCAGTAACTTTTTGGAGACTGGTTTTACCACATCGCGGAGTCTTTCCGGTATGAAATTGTCGAACCAAGTCTTGCCAACGATATCTCTTTCATCGTAGCCCAAAATCTGGCAACCTTTTCTGTTTATAAGCACGACCCTGCCTTCGGTGTCGAGAGCAACCAACATAACTCCCGCTATGTTCAGATATTTCTGTGCCCTGTCCCTCTCCCTCTGTAGCGCCTCCTCCGCCCGCTTTCGCTCTGTGATGTCCAAGACGATGCCTTGATAATGAGTGATCACACCTTCTGCGTTTCGTCTGATCCAAGTCCGATCGTCCAGCCAGCGAACCTCCCCTTTCTTGTTGATGATCCTATACTCCTGTCCGAACTCAGTACGCCCCTCTTGGCTGAAGCGAGAGACTTCTTCGCCCATGCGGGAAAGGTCGTCCAGATGGATGATGGTAGCAAAGGGAATCCGGCCGGATACCAAGTCATCCGGTGTGTAACCGAACTGGTTTATGTTGTCGGAAACGTACTCGACCGGCCATCCTTCCACTGCCCGCCAGACGAAAGCCACCGCCGGACTGTTGTTCACGATATGTTCCAGTTCCTTGAGTTTTGCGAAGCTTTTTCGAAGTTCCTCCTCCGCCCGCTTGCGTTCGGTTATGTCGGTAAAACAGTCTAGCAAATGCTTGCGTCCACCCAGCATAATGGGGGTAACTGTCTTGAGAACCGGGATTTCCGTTCCGTCGGGTCTCAACAAAACGCTCTCCAAATTATCGAACGTCTGTTCCAGATCAGAAACGGGACATTTACCCTTTTCAGCCGGACAGATAAACTTATGACATACCCGACCAACGATTTCTTCTCTGGGTACTCCCATCATCTCTACCGCAGCTTTATTGACGTCCACGATGATATGCTTTTCTGCGTCGATCACTGCGATTCCGGTTTGGACGGATTCCAATATGCTCTGCAAGCGTTCCTTATTTTCACGCAGCGTATCCTCCGCATCCTTTCGTTCGGTGATATCACGGACTATTCCCACAGCCTGCCATCGACCTTTGATCTTGATAGCGGAAAGAGATATCTCTATGGGGAACTCGGTTCCGTCCTTTTTGACAGCTTCCAGTTCAAGTGTTTTTCCAACTGCTGCACCTTTACCGGTTTTCCTAAACTCGCTGAATCCTTTAAGATAGGCTTCATGATATTTGTGCGGGGCAAGCAATGTGTGGAGTTCCTTACCCATGATCTCTTTGCCCAGATAACCAAATATTTCTTCTGCCGCTGGATTCCAATAGGAGACTTTTCCTTGGTCATCCATCATCGCGATTGCATCTTTAGCGGTTGCAGAAATTGTTCGGAATCGTTCTTCACTTTCTCGTAGCTTCTCTTCGGCCTGTTTACGTTCGATGGCATAGCGAATGGCTCGCACCAGCAGATTGCTATCCAACTTTCCTTTGACCAGATAATCCTGAGCGCCTTCCCGTACTGCCCTGATCGCTACCGCTTCATCCTCGAGACCGGTTAGCAAAATGATGGGGATGGTGGGAGTTAGAGCGAACTGCTTGGTGAAAGTATCTAATCCCTGGCTGTCGGGAAGCGAAAGATCCGACAGAATCAGGTCGATATCTCCCTGAAGAAGACGTTCCAATCCGGTGTCCAGTCGATCGGCATACTCCAGATGGAATCGAACCTCACTGGATTCCCCCAGCATTTCCTGGATCAACCGGGCATCTCCCGGATTGTCCTCAATCAACAGGACCCTGATTTGTTTGTCTTCCATAACATTAACCTTGCGGCAGTTTTACGATGGTGAACCAGAAATCCTCGATGATCTGTACCACTCTGACAAACTGATTTAAGTCAACCGGTTTGGTTATGTAACAGTTTGCATGGAGGTCATAGGTTTTCAAGATATCTTCCTCTGCCTTCGACGTAGTCAGGATTACCACCGGGATCCGCTTGAGGGACTCATTTGCCTTAACGTCTGCAAGAACCTCGCGGCCATCCTTCTTTGGCAGGTTCAAATCCAGCAGAATGAGATCAGGACGAGGGGAATCGGAATATTTACCCTCCCGGCATAGAAAGGCCATCGCATCAACCCCATCTTCGACCACGCTCAACCTGTTGTTTACCTTACTCTCCTTGAGGGCCTCAAGCGTCAGTCTGGCGTCCCCGGGATTGTCTTCCACCAACAAAATCTCAATTGGTCTGCCCGACGGTTCGACATTCATGATCTTTTACCTCCTCCCTAACCTTTTTGGGTATGGTGAAATAAAACGTTGAGCCCTGCCCCGGCTCCGACTCCACCCAGATGCTTCCGCCATGACGTTCTACGATCTTCTTGCATATGGCCAGGCCTATGCCGGTGCCGGGATACTCTTTTTTGCTATGCAATCGCTTAAAGACTTCAAAGACACGCCCGGAGGATTCCGATGCTATTCCGATGCCGTTGTCGCGTATCGAGAACAGCCATTCGTCTCTCCTATCCTGTACTGAGATATGAACGCGAGGAGGAACGTCGGTGCGGAATTTAATAGCATTACCGATCAAGTTCTGAAACAGCTGGCTAAGTTGCGAGCCGTCAGCCATCACCGTGGGCAAGGGATCGGAAGTGATCTGGATGCCACTCTCTTGGATAGCCACCTGTAAATTAGCCAGGGCTCGATCAAGTACAGCTTGACACTCGGTCGGCTCGAAAGTCCTGCCACGGGTGCCCACACGGGAATAGGTCAGCAGGTCATTGATCAACCCCTGCATGCGGATGGTCCCATCCACGGCATATGCGATGAACTCGTCAGCATCAGAGTCGAGTTTACCCTGGTAGCGCCGTTGCAATAGCTGCACGTAACTTACCACCATGCGCAGAGGCTCCTGTAGATCGTGCGAGGCCACGTAGGCAAAGTGTTGCAGTTCAGAGTTGGAACGCTCCAGTTCCGACAAGGTTTGCTTCAACTTTACCTCCCCCCGCTTGCGTTCGGTGATGTCACGGACTATTCCCACAGCCTGCCACCGACCTTTGATCTGGATGGCAGAAAGAGATATCTCGATGGGGAACTCGGTTCCATCCTTTTTAACAGCTTCCAGTTCGAGCGTTTTTCCAACTGCTGCACCTTTACCGGTTTCCCTAAACTCGCTGTATCCTTTGAGATAGGCTTCGTGATATCTTTGGGGAGCAAGTAATTTGTGCAACTCCTTGCCAGTAATCTCCTTGCGGGAATAGCCAAATGTCTCTTCTGCTGTGGGATTCCAATAAGAGATGTTTCCCTGATCATCCATCATAACAATGGCATCTTTAGCTGTAGTAGAAATCGTTCGGAATCTTTCTTCACTCTCTCTCAAAGCCTCCTCTGCTCGTCTTCGTTCGTCGATTTCCCTCTGTAACTCCTTTGCGTGCCCTTCCAGAGTCTGATTTGCGTTCTCTAATTCTCGGTGGGCGGATTCCAGATTATCAACCATGAGGTTGAAGGCCTTGGCCAAATGTCCCACTTCGTCCCGGGAAGAGATGGCTGTCCTTTGAGACAGATCGCCTTGGGAGATATGTTGGACCGTTCTTACGATTTGACTCAGCGGACCGGTTATAAGCGAACTGATAGCTAACGCAGCCAGCATGCCGATGATAAAAATCGCAGCACTGATTAAGGCGATGGCGGTCCGGCTTCGGTTGACCTCTGCCTGCAGGTCTTCTAAGGATAAGCCCAAATACAGCCGACCGATATTACGACCGTTGCCAAAGATGTTTGTGCTGATCTGAAACAGAGAGCCATCCGGAGAAACGGGATGGTCGTTTTTGGTTTTTAGATAGTTTGCCTCTTCGGCTTTGTCCCGGTTGAAAACAGCAAACACGTCCCCCGACTCGTCCAGAACTACCACATAGACCAGATCCTGGTTCTGCCGTGCCCCTTGGAGTGCTTCCTGGGCAGCCTCTTGATCTTCGAAAAAGACCGCGGAACTGATGCTGAAGGCAGTCATCTGAGCAACGCTTTGTGCCTTGGCAGCTATTGATTTGACTGCTTGATGCTTAAGTTTTGCAGGGAAAAGCACGTACATGAAAAGAGAAATCAGGGCGATCAAGAGTGTGATAAGGATGGCAAGCTTGGTTCCAATGGAGGAAAACCATCTCTCGGACAAGGATTTTGGTAGTAGTCTCATCGGTTTACCTTTCTGGTTCTACTGAATGACCTTAGCCAACTTCAACAGTTGTGAGCTGAAATCGGCACCCTCAGCCTTGGCTGCAGGCAGGTTGATTATGATCAAAGGCTTTCCCTCCTTTAAACCGATGCCCACGGCCAGCCCGGACTTTACATAGTCAGTTACACCCGTTAAGGTCCTCGTCTTTCTGTCCCTGCTCACAGCGGCAATTCTTTGTATGGATACATCACGCAGGGGGGTTAAGTAAAGAACGTCCACATCGTCTTTAGAGAGGGCTGTTGCTAAATCGTTTTCTCCAATATCAATTGAGCTGAAGCGAAGCGGAATGTTCTCGATTTTATCTACTGGCGATGCTTTAATCATTTTTAGAAGTTCATCCTTTGTCTTTACGGACTTTTCGTATTCCTGCTGATAGCAGATTGCGATAACGAGTTCGTCCCCCGCCCTCTGTTTGAGGTTCCGGTCATAAGTCAATACCTTCAGAAGAAGAGCCAACTGCAACTTGACCGGAACCACCATCTCCTGGGCACATAACGCTGTTGTCCAGAAAAAAACAAGCATTATGGTCAAAACCACTCTATGCATACCTATTCTGGATTTTTTCATGGATCAAAAACTTCCCTGGTTTTCATTTGATCCAGGATAGAAACGAAATTCGTATGGTTAAAACCATTTAAATGGCAACTCATACCCCAGCACAAGATTGGTGCCCGGACCATCGATGCCGGAACCGTGAAGCCGATAGGCTTGGTTGGTTATGTTTTCCCATGCAACGGTGAAGTTGCCAAACCTGTTGAGGTCGATTCCTGCACGCACATTGTGTGTGACGAAACCGGGGGTGCCTCCTTCGGGGATGCGAGGATCACTCACATCTCCCGGTGCGAGTCTATCCTGTTTTGCAGCAAACAGATTGTAATATTCCATCCATAAGTTCTTTTTCATTCTCCACTCAAGACCCAATTTACCCTTGACTGGCGGTATTCGCCTTAGTGGTTGATTATTAACTAAATCATCCCCTTTAATCCATGCAATATTTCCAAGCGCAATCCAAGATGGTAGAATCCGGACTTGTCCTTCTACTTCAATTCCCTGGATACGCGCTTTTCCTATGTTGTTTCTCTGGAATACACCTTCTTCATCCTCATCCTGAATCCCATTGTCATTTTCATCTAAGAATCCCAGACTGAGAAATGTTCCGGCGCTGCGCTCGATCATGTCTTTGTAATTGCTCAAGAAATAATACAACGAACCGGAGAACTTTTTATGCTGTGCTTTAAGGCCGATCTCGTAATTCATGCTCTGCTCCGGGGTGAGGTCCGGATTGGGGACCTCGAATCCACTACCGAAGCTCCCCAGGATGGTTAAATCATCGACGTTGGGTGCTCTGAATCCCTGAGCAACGCCAAAAGTCACGACCAAATTCCCCGTCAGTTTATACAAAGCATTAACACTGCTGGTTAGTGCGTTCGGAGTGGAATGGACCTCGATTTTTCCTATAGTCGGGTCATCGACGGTTGCTTTGACATGAAAGGAACTGTATCGAAGGCCAAGAATTACAGACAGAGGTTCAGCCACCTGGATCTCACCCTGCATGAATACTGCAGAGGAT
>CAYOSZ010000060.1:0-9039 GCA_964406715.1 uncultured Ignavibacteria bacterium
GCTCTTATCGACTGATAACTGACCGTAGCGACCGCAAGAACAAGCGCCGCCGCACTGGCCGACAAGAAAACCCAAACATCCAGGCTGATCCGGTAGGCATAGATTTCAAGCATCCTGTTCATGGTGAAATAGGCCAAAGGCCAGGCAATCAGGTTGGCCACCAGCACCCATTTGCTGAATTCTCTTACCAGCGAGAAAGTGATCTCCGGAACCGTCGCTCCCAGCACTTTGCGGATTCCGATCTCTTTGGTGCGCTGTTCGGCGGTATAGGATGCCATGCCGAAAAGCCCCAAACAGGCGATAAACAGCGCTAAGAAGGTAAATGCGTTTATTATCTTCCCCACGCGCTGATCGGCTCTATACATCCTGTCGATGTCCTCATCCAGAAACTGATAGTCAAAGGGTGTTCCTGGAACCAGCTTCTCCCAGGTGGCCGTCAGCGAAGTGATAGAACGGGAGACGTCGCCCGGCTTCATCTTCACCAGAAGATACCGCAACATGTCGGGCCGGTGTTGAATGGCCAGTGGTTTGATTTCGAAATGAAGCGAGTTGAAGTGAAAATCCTTCACCACTCCCACGATGGTGGAACCCAGTACTTCTTTCCCTAAAGGCGATTGCATCCCCATGGCCCGAACAGCAGCCTGGTTGACCACCACACTTGTGGAGGTATCCGAGACAAATCTCTGAGAGAGAAACCGGCCCTCGGCCATTTCGACTCCCAACGTCGTGGCAAAATCCCAGTCGGCAAAGAGACGATGGATCAGAATCTCTCCTTGGACCTGCCCATCCCCCCATTCATGGATCAAGGTAGACATGTGCAATCCGGCCGGGGGACGGGATACCGCCGAAATGCCGGCCACTCCTTCGGCTTTGGATAGCTCGCTTTTCAACAACTCGGATTTCCGGGAACTATCCCCCTTCAGGCTGATGCACAGCACCCTTTCCTTGTCGAATCCCAACTTCTGAGTTTGAATGAAATGAAGCTGCCGGCCGACCACCACCGTTCCGATGATCAGAGCGATACTCAGCACAAACTGCAAAGATACCAGAAGCTTTCGTAGAATAACTCCCCCCCGACCCGATCTTAAGGATCCCTTCAGTACGCTCGCCGGTGCCAGGGAGGAAAGGAAAAGCGCCGGGTAGCTGCCGGATATGGTGCCGGTGGCAATGGCCGTGCCCAGAAGAATCAGAATCACCGAGCCGTTCTTCATCAGGCTGAAGGAAAGCTGCTTGGCCGAGAGATCGTTGAACAGAGGAAGAAAGATCTCAACCAAAAGCAAAGAGAGGCACAGGGCAACCAGTGAAACCAGAATCGACTCCCCGAAGAACTGTAGCACGATCTCCTTGCGGCTGGCTCCCACCACTTTTCTTAAGCCCACCTCCTTGGTCCGTTTTCCCGCCCGGGCGGTGGCTAAATTCATATAGTTGATGCAGGCGGTCAAGAGAATAAAGGTGGCTATCAAAGAAAATATGTAGATGCTGGATTTGCCGCGGGAAAGATGAATGTCGGTCACCGGCTGAAGCGAAAGCTCCACGATGGCGTCTTCGTCGTGCCGCTTGATGGCTCCGGCGATCTTTTTCGACAGTTGAGCTAAGTCGGCATTCTCGGCCAGCAGCACGTAGGTTTTATGAGCGAACTGGCCCCAGCCCTCCGTCTCCAAGCCAAATTCTTTTACGGTCGAGAATGGCGCCACCAGATCGAATTGCATATGTGAGTTGCTGGGAACGTTCTGGATGACCCCGGTCACGGTCAAATCCACCCGATCGTCAACCTGAAGGATTTTTCCGATGGGATCCTCATCGCCGAAATACCTGGTCGCCGTTTTCTCGGTGATGACAACCGAATTGGGCGAGGAAAGCGCCTGCCCCGGCTCTCCTTTGACGAAGGGGAAGCTGAACATGGATAAGAAGGAAGGATCCGCAAACGTCAGTCCATCTTCGCTGAAAGAGTCGTCGCCTGATCGTACGATCATCTCGCCCATGGGCCGGTATCTGGCCGCGTCGACGATTTCCGGATACTCGCTGATCAGAGTGGGCGCCAACTCAGGAGGATTCACCGAAAAGGTTAACTCGTCCCCGTCGGCATATTTCTCATAATCCATGACCAGGCATAATCTGTCTGCATTCAGATGAAACTTATCGTAGCTCAACTCATCCCGAACCCACAACAGGATCAGGATGAAGCAGGCCATGCCCACGGCCAGCCCGGCGATGTTGATGAAGGCATAGCCTTTCTGGCGGATAATGTTTCTCAGGGCGACCTTCAGGTAATTGCTAAACATGGAACCTCTCCCTGATGTTCTCCGTCACGATGTGTCCGTCAAAGAGATTGATGCTCCTCTGCCCGTACTCGGCGTAGGCCGGCGAGTGAGTGACTATGATTATGGTCGTACCCCCCTCGTTCAGCGAGCTTAAAAGCTGCATGACCTCATCACCGTGTTTGGAATCTAAGTTCCCGGTGGGCTCGTCTGCTAAGATCAGTTTGGGATTAGCCACTACCGCCCGCGCCACCGCCACCCTCTGCTGCTGTCCCCCGGAGAGCTGCTGGGGAAAATGATTCCGGCGGGCCATGATCTGCATCTGTTCCAGAACTTCCTCCACCCGCTTCTTTCTCTGCGAAGCTGATACCCCGAGATAAAGCAGGGGCAGTTCCACGTTCTCGAAGACGGTCAGCTCGTCGATCAAATTGAAACTTTGAAAGACGAAACCGATGCTTCCCTTTCGCAGGTTGGCCCTTTTTCTCTCCGAATACTTCGAGACCTCCGTTCCCAAAAGATAATACTCCCCCTGGCTGGGGTTGTCCAGAAGCCCCAGCAGGTTCAAGAGGGTAGACTTGCCGCATCCGGACGGCCCCATGATGGCGACAAACTCCCCTTCCTTGATCTCGAGGTTGATGTTCTCCAGCGCGGTGGTCTCAACCTCTTCGGTGGTGTAGATCTTCTTCAAATCGACTACTCGAATCATGGAGTGCTCCTTTATCTATCTTTAAAGGTAAGCCTATCGAAATCTCCGAAAGTATCATAAGATGAGGTGATAACCTTCTCTCCCGGCTCCAGGCCTTCCAACACCTCGTACACCTGGGTGTTGTATCGCCCCAGCCGGATCTTACGCTTGGCGGCGAATTTCCCCGACCCATCCAGCACGTATGCCCAGTTGCCGCCGGTGTCGTTGTAGAAGCCCCCCCGGGCCAGCATCACCGCCTGGGATAGCTCACCCAAGGCCAGCCTCACCTGAACGCTCTGTCCCCGTCTGATCCCTTCAGGTTCGGTATCCACGAACTCCATGTCCACACGGAATCTCCCGTCCCTCACCTCCGGGTAGACTTTTGAGCTTACCACTCGATAAGTCTCTCCGGCGATCTTCACCTCCCCCTCCTGCCCCGTGCTGATCCTTGAGATGTAGTACTCATCCACATTGGCGCTGATCTTGAATCCTTCAAGAACATCGATCTGGCCCAGCCGTTCCCCCGGAGCCTTTAACTGACCTACCTCTGCGTTCAGAGAGGTGAGATGTCCGGCAATGGGGGCCTTGATCACCAAATTCTCCATCTTCTGCTTGATGATTTCCATGTTCGCCTGCATCCTGGCTACCGAAGCCTCCAACTGTGTTATCTGTATTGCTCGAAGCGTCGAATCCTGTTTTTGGGTTTCCAGGGTCAGTTCCCTTTTCTTCCTCCAGTATTCGTGCTCATCTCTTGCCTGCTCGAACTCATGCTCCGATATCAGCCTTTTCTCCTTCAGTCTTACACACTGCTCGTACTTGCGTTTCGAATCGCCGATCTTACGATCGATCTCCAGTAGGTCAGCCCGTAGCATCAGGGTGTTCTGCTCCATAAGAAGGCGGGTGTTGCGCAGGTTGTTCATCTGCTCGAAGAGTTGAGCCTCACGATACATCACGTCAAGATGAAGATCGGTGTTGTCCAGCCGGAGAATCATCTCCCCCACCCCCAGGTAGCTTCCCTCCTCCAGAAACACCTGCATCACCGTTCCCCCCTGGGTGGCGTCAAGATAGAATGTTTTGATGGGAACTATGGTCCCACTGACCGCGATGAATTCCTGGAAATCACCGAACTCCACCTCTGAGATGGTCAGCTTGCTGGCCTCAATCCTGAGATTGGAGCTACCACCGACCGTCAAAAGCCCATAGGCCAAAAGGAAGATGAAGATCGTCGTGCCGGACACCCAGGCGATCCTTTTGGGTGTCCATCTTTTCTTTTCGATGATGCGATCCATTATCTACCCTCAGTTCAAAGAATGACTCGTCGAGGATTTTGATCTCCATGCAGACGCTAAATGAGTTCCATTCTACCCACAAGGCCCAGCTGCCGGCAACGGCAAACAGTGTGTAGACCAAGGCAAGAAGCACCGCCGCGGCGCAAGACAGACAAGCAACCGTCTCCCGAGCAGATTCTTTCTTTTGCCTGACGCGACTCATCCTCGATCCTCGACTCAAAATGGTTTGGCCAAAAAGTTTTCGCGTTTGACCCGCCACATTCATTCATGATTGTCAGTTGAGCAAACAAAATGCCAAGACCGTTAAGTCCTTGTCAATCAGAGAAATAAAGAACGCGGCTCTGTTGGAAAGTATCCGGTCATGAAACAATTGCTGTTCGATTCCGTACACTATAGTAGCACAGCTATTTCGTGCGCTCCGTCTGAAAGCGGACACGGGAGGGCGCATTATGACTCGCTAGGTGGCGAGGGTTGTATAACAAGTGAAGGATAGACTGGAAATGGCAAACGATAAATCAGGACAGGTGTTGATCATCGACGATGATGAGGACGTGTTGCGAGCCGCCCGGCTGCTTTTGAAACATCATCTGTCGATGGTCCGTGCGGAAAAAGACCCAGGGAAGATTCCTTCTCTTCTGGCCAAGGCGAGCTACGACGTCATTCTTCTGGATATGAACTTCACCCGGGATGTCTCCAGCGGGCAGGAGGGATTTCATTGGCTGGACAGAATTCTGGATATCGATCCCATGGCGGTAGTCGTACTGATCACCGCATACGGCGATGTGGAGATGGCAGTGCAGGCCATCAAAGCCGGAGCTACCGACTTCGTGCAAAAACCCTGGCAGAATGAGAAGCTTTTGGCAACCGTTCTCGCGGGGACAAAGCTGCGGCAGTCCAGGGTCAACGTAGCCAAGCTCGAATCCAGGGAAAGACAGCTGGCCGCATACATCGATCAGAGGTTTCACACTTTCATCGGAGAGTCCCCTGCCATGCAGCAGATCTTCGCCACCATCGAAAAGGTAGCCCGCACCGACGCCAACGTGCTGATTCTGGGCGAAAACGGCACGGGGAAAGAGCTGGTGGCAAGGGAGGTTCACCGTCAATCGCCGAGATCCGGTGAGGTATTCATTGCCGTGGACATGGGTGCCATCTCCGAGACCCTGTTCGAAAGCGAGCTTTTCGGTCACACCAAAGGGGCCTTTACCGATGCGAAGGAGGATAGGACCGGAAGATTCGAGATGGCATCCGGCGGCACCCTCTTTCTGGACGAGATAGGAAATCTGCGTCCGGCGCTTCAGGCCAAGCTCCTGGCGGCGCTGCAGAACCGAACGATAACCCGAGTGGGATCAAATACACCCATACCGATTGACATCCGACTGATCTGTGCCACCAACCTGCCCATATATGAGATGGTGGGGGAAGACCGTTTCCGAGAGGATTTGCTCTACCGGGTCAACACCGTGGAGATAAAGCTCCCGCCCCTCAGGGAGCGGACCGAGGATATTCCCCTTCTGATCGAGCACTTCCTGGGCATCTACTGCAAGAAATACGCCAAACGGAAAAAGAGAATTCAGGCCTCGACCATCAAGAGACTTGAAAAGCATAACTGGCCGGGAAACGTGCGTGAACTGAGGCATGCCTTGGAGCGAGCTGTGATCTTGAGTGATTCGGATACGCTTCAGGCGGAAGACTTCTTCTTAAGAGAATCCAAAACCGGGCGTGACGGCTTGGTCCTTGACAGCTACAACCTGGACGAGGTCGAAGAGAAGCTCATCCGCAAGGTCCTTGCCAGGCATGGGGGCAACGTCTCGCACGCTGCGAGTGAGTTGGGGTTGACCAGAACGTCACTCTACAGAAGAATGCAGAAATATGGGTTATAAGTCCTTTCGCATAATCTGCACGCTAAGGATCCTGCTGCTGGCGGCAACCATTCTCCTTTTGATCTACCTTCTGTACCAGACTTCCCTGTTTGCGACCAGCCTGATTGTAGGAGCGGCCTTTGTTGTGCAGGTCGTCTCACTCATTCATTACGTAGAAAGAACCAACAGAGACTTAGCTAGGTTTCTGGCGTCGATAAAGTACTCCGATTTCTCCCAGACATTTTCCACCGGCCAACGGGGATCGGCCTTCCAGGAGCTCAACGCCGCCTTTGCCGAGGTGATCTCCGAATTCCAAAGGGCTCGCGCGGAGAAAGAGACCCAGTACCGCTATCTTCAGACTTTGGTGCACCACATCGGCCTGGCCATCCTGTCTTTCGATCAGAGCGGAAAGGTGGATTTGATAAACAATGCTGCCAAACGGCTGTTGAGAGTGAGTCACCTGAAGAACATCAAATCCTTGGAATCGTTTTCGCCGCGCCTGGTCCAGACTCTACTCAGTTCCAGGGCGGGTGAAAAAACTTTGGTCAAAGTGGAGGATGAGGATGAGACTCTGACCCTTGCCGTTTACGCAACGGAGTTCAGACTTCCCGACCGCTCCATTACCCTAGTCTCCATGCAGGATATCGAAAGCGAACTGGCTGAACAGGAGATGGCCGCCTGGCAGAAACTCATCCGGGTTTTGACCCACGAGATAATGAACTCGGTGACACCCATAGCTTCCCTGGCGTCTACCGTAAACGATCTAGTTGCCAAGGCGGAGGAGTCCCCAGAAGAAGGTTCGGTTCGCGTCACCTCGGAGGCGAAGGAGGATATCCGTGAAGCAGCGTCAACCATCCATAAGAGAAGCGAGGGGCTTCTGCATTTTGTTGACGCCTACAGAAATCTGACCCGAATTCCCAAACCCAACTTCGAGATATTTCCGGTGGCAAACCTTCTGGAGCGAGTGGCTCAACTGATGAAAAATCAAGTTGAAAAACAAGGCATTGAACTGGTAATTCGTACTGAACCGGAGACCCTCGAGTTGACGGCCGATCCAGAATTAATCGAACAGATCCTGATAAACCTGATGGTGAACTCCATCGAGGCGTTGAAGGAAGCGCCAGCCGGAAGAATCGAGCTGAAATCCCGATTGGATGCGCGGGGCAGAGTTTTGATTACAGTCACTGACAACGGGGTTGGCATAGCAGAGGATTTAAGAGAAAGAATCTTCACTCCTTTCTTCACCACCAAGAAGGATGGTTCCGGCATCGGTCTGAGCCTCTCCAGGCAGATCATGCGGCTTCACAAGGGAAACATTGCATTCAAATCGACTCCTAATGAGACGACAGCGTTCACACTACGATTCTGACACCTTCACGGCCGTCAGGTCTAGTGAGCCGGTCGAAGGACGGGATGACCTCTGGCTTGTTTTGAAATCCCGCTTTTCGTCCGTCGTCCGCCGACCGCCGCAAAACCAAATTCTGTCTTTTGTCTTGAATATTCTGGGTAGGGTTGAGAAGCTACGAACCATGCACCACGAACTACGAACCGCCTTAAAAGTGCAGGGCCGACGAAATTTCCACAGAAAATGCATTTTCTAAAAACATCTTCTTGCGTGTTCCTATACTCTTTGAGGAATAACAATCCCCTTGCTTAGCATTAATTCTGCATACTGATTCCCATCCATTGGGCATCTCAAGAGATCATTAAGTTCTTTTAAAGAATCCAAATATAATTGAGTTTTGATCATTTTCAAAAGATTAATGCTATAATCTTCATACCCACTACCAGTCGAAATCTTAGTACGAATTCTAGTCTTTTCTCCTTTATAAAAGAAATACCAAAATCTATGATCTCTACCCTCTTCTTTTACAAAACCCTTTTCTCCTAACGATTTTTCTATCTTGTCTCTGGGAATGGATTTCATGAAGATTCAAAATGGGCGATAATAGACTCATACTCTGATAATAATTGACGAGCATCTTGGGTGAGCTTTTCAATAGGGGTTTTTTTATAGGAAAGATAGTCATGGATAAAGAACTCTGAGAAGTCTTTCAAAGCTTCGTCTTTAGTAAAACCGGAACCAAAGATGTTAAATTTATCATTCTGAAAGAAAAATAAACCATTCTCTTTGGAAAGTTCGACTTGCAAAAAACAATCTTCTTTGAATACGACTCTCCCGTTACTGCCTCTTATTTCGGGTAAATAGTATTTACTTGGTGTTTTACTTTTGGAGTCTGGTTCAGTTTCTGGAAAAGCTTTTTTTTTGAAATCGTCAGCTAGTTTCTGGTAATTACTTGAGCTGTCAAGCATACCTAAAGACAGCTCTTTGAAGATATCTTGGACTTGTTGCAAAATAGGCACATATTGAGGAGTTGAAAACTGAGTATCAATTGACATGGTTATGGCTCCATATCCATGATCTTTTTGTAATAGTCCGTCATCAAATCTTCAAAGATCTCTTTTGTGTGTTTATGAGACTCATTTATATACGTTTCCACTTTAGAAAACCCTAATTCACCCTCGAAGAAGTAATCAAAATCTAGAATTATTATTTCCGTTTGTTTTTCATCTGACAACTTCTTATATTGAATTAATGTTCTAAGAGAACCTTCTCCCAATTTGACAAATAAAACGGTGTGTAAGAAATCATATGCTTCCGGTATTGATTTTGGTGTTTTGTATCCGAAATTCAAAAATTTTCCTAGCGGTATAATTCCATCTTCTCTTAAGATTGGGATATGATTTACGTATCTAAGCCCCGTCCTATGAAGGGCTTGAATTCTGAACTTTTCAGCGAATAATCTCAAATATCGCAGTGCTTCTTCCTTAAATTGGCTAAAACCTAAATACTTATACCGATGGAATGAGCATTTGTTGATAGAAAACTGGATACCCTTTTCTCTTTTACTGTCTCGAAAGAGATAATTCTTCATTGGATACGGTTC
>CAYOSZ010000061.1:0-8952 GCA_964406715.1 uncultured Ignavibacteria bacterium
ACACCGGAGATTCGAGATCAAGGGAGAGATCAAAGGGGTGACGGTGGTGGACGATTATGCTCACCATCCCACCGAACTTGAGGCGACATTGAAAGGCGCTAAATCCGGCTGGAACAAAAGGATCATCGCCGTATTCCAGCCCCACCTCTTCTCCCGCACCAGGGACTTTCACCGGGAATTCGGCCGGGCCCTGCTCGAATCGGACGTGCTGGTGGTGACGGGCATATATCCGGCCAGGGAGAAACCCATGCCCAAGATAACGGGCAAGCTGGTAGCCGATTCCGCCAAAATGCTCGGACATAAAAACGTTTCCTACTTTCCCCAACTGAAGAAGGTGGCTCCGCTTTTGAAACAGATGGTCAGGGAAAACGACATGGTGATCACCCTGGGAGCCGGGGACGTCTACAAGATCGGAGAAGAGCTTCTCAACCTCCTGGAGGAATGAATCCATGAAGTGGAACAGGGCTTTTCTGGTTTTGACCGCAGCCATATTGATATTCAGCGGAACGTATATTTTTGCTTCTCACTCTTCTCGCTTTTGTGTATCTGAGATAAGGGTAAGCGGTAACGAAAAAACCCCCTCAGAAGAGATAGTAAAGAAAGCAGAGGAGTGCCTGGACGTTAACATCTTCAGGCTGAACGCAGAAAAGCTTGAGGAGAAGTTGAGAGAGGATATAAGATTGAAGGACGTGAAAGTCAGAAGAAGATTGCCCCGGTGTATTCTCCTGGAGGTGGAAGAGAAGACTCCCGTGCTGTGGATAAGTCTTCCGGCCGGCTTCTCCCACCTAAAAAACTGCGGATTTTGCGGCCTGTCCATCGATCAGGAGATAATTCCTCTTGAGCAGAAAGACCTGTCCGGAGACCTCCCCTTAGTGAGCGGGATAGAGATGGAGCCGGGGGAACGAAAACCAAGCCAGATGCCGGAACCCTACCGGAGATGGTCAAATTTCAAAGTGGAAAAAGCCTTAGAATTTTATGAGTTGGTGACAAGAATCGATCCCGGTTCATTGGAGATCATAGCCGAGATCAATCTGAAGGATGTGTCCAACCTGACTTTATATCTTCTGTCGGGAATCAAGGTGATGATGGGACAAGGTGATTTAGAAAAAAGATGGAGAAGGGTACGAACCATCCTTGCCGGGGAAGAGAAAACAACAAAACTGGTCTGTCTGGATTTAAGGTTTGATGATCAGGTGGTGCTGGCCAGATCCTCCCCAAGGTCATCATCCGAGAGACATTGATCCGGGTGGTCGGCTTTTGGGCCAGGAGCCAAAAACTTTTGATATAAAGAGGCAAACATGGCGGATGAAAACAGAATCGTGGGACTGGATATCGGAACCACCAAGATAGCGGCAATCATCTCGGAGATGGATCAATCCGGACGGCCCAGGATAATCGGAGTCGGCACCAGCCCGTCGGAAGGACTGAAAAGAGGGCTGGTGATCAATCTGGAGAAGACCGTGGAGTCTGTCGCTGCCGCGGTGGAGGATGCGGAGATGATGGCAGGGGTGAAGGTAAACTCAGTCTATGCCGGCATAGCCGGAGATCACATCCGCAGCATAAACAGCCGGGGAGTGATTGCCGTCTCACGTTCCGATCACGAGATCACCTCCACGGACGTGGAGAAGGTGATCGAAGCCGCCAAGACCGTTGCCCTGCCCATGGATCGGGAGATCATCCACGTTCTGCCCCAGGAGTTCATAGTGGATGACCAGCCCGGAATCAAGGCGCCCATCGGAATGGTGGGGGTGAGATTGGAAACCGAGGTTCACATTGTCACCGGTGCCGTCACCGCTGCCCAGAACATATACTGCGGCGTAAAGAAAGCCGGGCTGGAGGTCGAGGATCTGGTGTTACAACCTCTTGCCTCCAGTTATGCCCTTCTCTCTCCGGACGAGGAAGAGCTGGGAGTGGCACTGATAGATTTGGGCGGCGGGACCACCGATTTCGCCATCTTCTTCGACGGGTCCATCAGGCATACCGGAGTGGTGGGCCTGGGAGGAAAAAACGTCACCAACGACATCGCCATAGGACTCCGAACTCCACTGGATCAAGCCGAGGAGATCAAAAAAGTTTACGGCTCCGCCATATCCAGTCTGGTCGATTCGGATGAGACCATCCTGGTGCCGGGCGTGGGAGGGGGAGAACCAAAACAGATATCCCGCAACGTGTTAGCGTCGATTATCGAGCCCCGGATGGAGGAGATACTCAGCCTTACCCTGCAGGAGCTTAAGAAGAGCAACCACTTCGATCTTCTGGCTACCGGCATCGTTTTAACCGGCGGAGGATCGCTGATGGAGGGAATCGTGGAGCTGACCGAAAAGGTGTTCGACGTGCCGGTCAGAACCGGAAAACCCACAGGAATAGAGGGGGTGGAAGAGATGGCATCCAGCCCCATTTATTCCACCGGCATCGGACTGATCCTGTATGGATGGGAACAACTCAAAGAAGGAAGGTCGGGTGGTCGCTTAAAGGCTAAGGGATTGTTCAGAAAAATGAAAAACATGTTAACCCAGTATCTTTAAACCACACAAAAAGAGGGAGGGAACAGCCATGTTCTTCGAGCTGGATACCAACTACGAGAACTTCGCCAAGATGAAGGTCGCCGGCGTGGGCGGTGCAGGCGGAAACGCCGTCAACCGGATGATCGATGCCGGGCTCTCCGGGGTCGATTTCATCTCCATCAATACCGATCTTCAGGATCTGGAAAACTGCAAAGCCACCCACAGGCTGCAGATCGGTGCCCGCCTTACCAAAGGATTGGGCGCCGGAGCCAATCCTGAGATCGGCAGGAAGGCAATCGAGGAGGATCGGGATCTGGTGGCGGAATCGCTTTTAGGAGCGGACATGATCTTTGTAACTGCGGGAATGGGAGGGGGCACCGGTACCGGCGCCTGTCCCATCGCGGCGGAAATCGCCAAAGATCAGGGAGCTTTAACCATCGGGGTCATCACCAAGCCCTTTGATTTTGAAGGAAAAAAGAGAATGAACCGCGCACTTATGGGAATCGCGGAGCTGAAGGACAAAGTGGATACGTTGATCATCATCCCCAACCAGAAGCTTTTGAGCTTGGCCACTCCGGATACCAAATTCACCGATGCCTTCAGGATGGCGGATGAGGTTCTGCTTCAGGCCACCAAGGGGATCTCCGATTTGATCACCGTTCCCGGTTTGATCAACCTGGATTTTGCGGACGTCAAGACGGTGATGGCGGAGATGGGCGACGCGCTGATGGGTGTGGGGTACGGAGTCGGAGAAAACCGGGCCAAAGAAGCCGCCACCCAGGCCATCTCCAGCCCCCTTCTGGACAACGTCTCCATAAACGGAGCCAAAGCGGTCTTGATAAACATAACCGGAAACAGCAATATGAGCCTTCTGGAGGTGAATGAAGCCGCCAGCCTGATAACCGAAGCAGCGGGCACGGACGCCAACATCATCTTCGGAGCGGTCATCGATGAGACCCTCCAGGATGAGATGCGAGTTACGGTGATCGCCACCGGATTCAGCGATGATTTGAAAAGCGTCGAGACGGAATCCGCCTCGGATCTGTTTTCTTCCCGCAAGCTGGTCTTCGAAAAACACCCCGGTAAACCCAAGGAGGTTCCTGCCGAGCCACAAAGGGTGCTGGAGAGAAGCAAAGTACAATCATTCCAGACGGACGACTGGGAGGTTCCCACCTTCTTAAGAAAACAAAATGGAGGATGACCATAAACTTTCGCAGGTTAGCTTGACCGACACTCAGATTATAACATTAACAAATGTTGGTCGGGGGTTCCCTAACCCCCGACCAGTCAGGAGTTCAGGGTGAGGGCACCCTGAACCAACGAAAGAAAACAAAATGGAGGATGACCATAAACTTTTGCTGGTTAGCTTGACCGACAGCCAAATAAAAACATCATCACTTAAGTAACTACCTTCCTCAGTTCCCTCAATACCTCCTTAAGGACGAATCCTTCGGGATGACTCCTTTGCGACAGGCCCCGCCACTTCCGGCGGGGCTTTTTTTCACCTAATGAAACTGTAGGGTGATTCACCAAGCGATCCTTCGCCTTTATTCCTGCATCTGTTCCGGTTCCATCGGTGCTGAGCCATAGCTATAGAAAGAATTAGTTTGACTTTTCTAACAGAACTTAGAATATTGGAGTCCACAGTTTCAATATCATGGTTCATTGCTCTCTATAGCTGAACCTAAAAAGATAATAGACTTAGATTCAGGAGGTGATCCAATGGCAATACAGGAAATCGTGACTGAGGATTTGGACGTCAAGAGTTTCATAGAAGAACAGGTAAGAGAAATATCGACCATTGTCGGCGACGGATTGGCCATCAATGCCCTTTCCGGCGGTGTAGATTCCTCCGCCGTCACCATGTTGGCTCATAAGGCATTGGGGAAAAGACTCAAGACATATTTCATAGAAAACGGACTGATGAGAGAGGGTGAGCCCGAAAGAATAGTCTACTTATTTAAAGAACTGGGCGTGCCGGTGGAAATACTTGACGCCAAGAACCAGTTCTTCGGCTCGCTGAAGGGTCTCACCGATCCTGAGGAAAAACGGGAGGCTATCACTCGCGTTTTCTACAAGGATGTCTTCGGTGACCTGGTAAAGAAAAGCAATGCCAAGTATCTTCTGCAGGGTACGAATTACACGGACGTGGAAGAGACCGTTGCCGGAATCAAAAGGCAGCATAATATCCTTGAGCAGCTGGGAATCGATACGCAGGAGCAGTATGGATACAAGGTCATAGAGCCGTTGATACAACTGAGAAAATCAGGCATAAGGAAGGTGGCAAAGGACATGGGATTGCCCAAGGAGATATACAGCAGGCCACCTTTTCCCGGACCCGCCTTAGCAACGAGGGTGATAGGAGAGGTCACGTCAGAGCGAATAGAGACCGTTAGAAAGGCCACAACGATTGTTGAAGAAGAGTTGTCTGATACCGGAGCGTTTCAGTATCTGGCGGTCTTGCATCAAGACAGGGTGACCGGAATAAGAGCGGGGAAAAGAGACTATGGCTTGCAGATAGAGGTAAGATGCTGGGAAAGCAAAGATGCAAAAGTAGGCTCGCCCACGAAACTGCCCTATGATGTCTTGGAGAAATTGTCGGAAAGAATAACGGGAGAAATCAAGGGCGTTGTCAGCGTAACTTATAACATAACCAAGAAACCGCCTTCGACCATCGAGGTGGTTTAACTTATCGTAGAATAGGAAAATCACAAAAGCAAAAGATAAGGCTCCGACTTCAATGAGGTCGGAGCCTTTCTTCTTAAGTGGATTTTTATGGTGTGTCTACTTAATCAACAACATCCTCCTGCTTTCGGTTAAATCTCCCGATTTCAGCTGATAGAAATAGATACCACTGGAGACATGGTTGCCCCAATCGTCCCTCCCGTCCCACTCCACCAGCTTATGACTTGGCTTGAGGTATTCATCCACAAGAGTTCTGACCTTCTGACCCAGGATATTAAATATCTCGATTTTCACCTGTCCCGATTTGGAGAGCACAAATTCTATGTTGGTGGCGGGGTTAAAAGGATTGGGATAGTTCTGGAACAGGACGAAATCAGACGGCTGCGTATCTTTGTCATCTATCTCCTGAACCGAGGTGTAGTAAGGATTCGACAGGAGGATCAAAGAGTACTGGTCTGCCAGGTATACATGTTCTCCCAATACAAAGACTCCCAGTCCGTGTCCGGGGGTACTGTAGCTGTTTACCATCTGCGGGCTGGCCGGGTTGGTCACCCGAATCACTCTCAATCCCGCATAATAATCGGCAACGTAGGCCAAACTATCCTGGACAAACACATCCCTGGCATTGCCAACGTAATTGCCCACCGGGTTTGGATTGGCCGGATCGCTCACTCCGATTATGCGTAAACCTCCCGTCTGGTCGGCCACGTAGACTAAGGTATCTTGTATAAAGAGGGAATATGCTTTTCCGGGAGTGTCGTAACCACCAACAAAGCTTGGATTGGTGGGATTTTTGACATTTACTATCTTCAGACCGCTGTCCCTGTCTGCCACGTACGCCAACGTGTCCCGCACTACTACGTCATAGGCTAAACTCGGGGTAGGGAAAGTACCAAGGGAATCCGGGTTGGCTGGATTGCTCACGTCAAATATCTGCAGACCGCTGTCTGCATCCGCCACGTAAGCAACGTCATCCTGGACAAAAACGGCGTATGCATTTCCGGGAGTATCGTAATCCCCGATCAGATTCGGATGGCTCGGATCGCTTGCCCCCACGATTCTCAGACCATTGCCCGAGGCAGCCAAAAAAACCGTGGTATCATCGACAAAGAGGCCATAAACGGTTCCTGCCGGACTATAAGTGCAAAGAGAATCCGGATTAGCTGGATCACTGGCGTCGACTATCTGAAGCCCGCTTCCGTTAGCCACGTAAGCTATGTTGTCCTGCACGAATACCTCATAAGCATAAAAGGGCGTATCATAACTTCCGACCAGAACCGGACTGGCCGGGTTACTCACTCCGACTATCTGCAGGCCGCTGTAACCGTCTGCCATGAAGGCAGAACTGCCCACAAGGCAGAGACCGTAAGCAACATACGGGGTGATATATTCCCCAACAAAACCAGGATCGGTTGGATCGTTCACACTGATTATCTGCAATCCGCCGTATCCATCGGCGACGTAGGCTAAAGTATCCTCCACAAAAACGTCATAAGCCCACCATGGAGTGTCGTAGGTTCCGACAGAATCTGGATTGGATGGATCCTTGACATTGAATATGTGTAAGCCGTAAGTATAATCAGCCAGGTAGGCCAAGCTGTCTTGCACGAAAACCCCCCAGCCATAGCCTGGAGTATCGTGACTTCCGATGGTGCTCGGATTGACCGGATCCTTCACGTTGCATATCGTTAGTCCCTTATCGCTATCAGCCACGTAGGCCAGGCTGTCCTCCACGAAAACACCGTAAGCCGAGCCGGGGGTGTTGTAAATCTTAAGGAGATTGGGATTGCTCGGATCGCTCATCCCGATTACCGCCAAGCCATATCCCGATGCGGCCACGTAGGCGATGGTGTCCTGGACAAAGACATCGTAAGCGTCTCCCACCGTGTTGCAGCTGCCCACCGAATCAGGATTGGCCGGATCACTGACGTCGACGATCATCAGTCCCGCGCTTCCATCAGCCAGATAAGCCAAGTTTTCTTGCACGTAAATTCCCTCCCCGCCTCCGGTGAAATAGAGTTTACTCACAAAGGAGGGATTAGCTTCATCGGAGACATCCAGAATTACCAGCCCATTGACAAAAGCACAATAGGCGTAATCACCGACTACCTGAACATCTCTTACCTCGGTCCAGTGGATGCTGGAGACATAGTCAACGTCGTTAGCAGATACTAATCCGACACAAAAGAAGACAACAAGCAGAAAAGAACACAGTCCACCTAGATAGACTTTACCTGTAAAACCTTTCACCTGACGCACGAGATTCCCCTTTCCCTGTGATTTCAAATCAGTCATTTCATGCTGGGATGAAAAGATGACTGAATTTTTGGCTAATCACTAATCCGATAATTCATCTTTTTAAGTCATAACCTTAAGTTGCTTATCCAAAAGAATACTCCAGAAAACGCCGCCTGTCAACGAAAAACTCATATAAAATATGTGCCGGATATTTTTCTTTGTGAACAGTTGGCTAGTGCCCCTTTTGTCACCATCGCTCTTGCTTGGAGGGAAGGATTTCCCTTGTTCGTCTTGGACACCCTCCAGACGGATCTTCGATGTCCGTGACGAAGGAACAAAGCCTTGAAGGTAACGGACGAGGCGTCCATTACCAACGGAGAATTCTATCTGGAGTTGACATCCGATGCTATGCGGAGGTTGGATTCACGATTTTTCCGATGAACAAAATAGATTGTGACTGGTTTTCTCGAATCATTAAAATAAAAGGATGATCCGCCCGGAACCAGAAACCTGTGGATTCATGGACCCCATTGCTCATCCCAACGGCTGTGGCGGCAGCGGCTTCAGTTCCCTCCTCATTGACCTCCAGAAAGCTTTTATGTTTCACCAAGTCAATCCAGACGCCGACCTTACTATACATCTTGCTGAAGTCAGCTGCGGGGGTGAAGGCGATTCCCATGCCCAGCGCGGTGAGGTAGCGATTCAGGGTTGATCCGTACTTCAGTTTGAATTTCGGTAGGTAGATATCACCCGAGTCGCTGGAGAAACAACTCAGCCAATACTCAAGGCTGTCCGTGACCAGTCTTCCGATGAGATCATCCACGTCGCACCCCCAGTATGGAAGAAAAACAGTCATGCTGAAGGCACCGTCCCCGTAAGGCAGGTCTACGGCGTGGAAGTCGCCACCGGCATAATACTTGAATAGGCCCCGCTGTTCCATCATCTTACAGGGTCTCTCGGTGCCGTCTGGCAGCCTGAAGAAGTCATCCTGGGTGTCGTTTGGGTCGAACTGGTAAGTCCAGGCACCTTTGAAATAGATGGCGTCGATAAGGAACATTACCGTCAGAGGATTGATGGGAGCGTTGATGATCTCCTGAATCTTCCCGTTGGTCTTCTCATCCACCCATGCGTTGATGGTGTCAGCAGCAGTAGGATCACTGAAATCCAGTCCCGTCACCAGCGCGTCGAAGTAGTCACCACACACCTCCAAGAATTCCTTCTCGGGAGAGGGCATGGTGTTTCGATACCAGATGGAATTCGCGATCTGAAACCGCACCTCTGGATCAAGCTCCGTCAGCAGTCCAATCAAGTTCTTGTAGGATAGATTGATCTCCTCCGTGGTCAGTCCCGAAAGCTCCAGTGTCTTTTCCATCGCCTCCCTGGTAGCCCCGTCGGCGCCATTGTAAGTCATGCCCAGCGCCATAGAGACGCTCAGAGGGGAGATGAAGATGTTGGTGTCCCCCTCTTGTTTCACGATCTCTTTGAAGAGCTTGATTCCGAACTTGTTGTCGGACTCCACCAGACC
>CAYOSZ010000062.1:0-8942 GCA_964406715.1 uncultured Ignavibacteria bacterium
CTGGCCGAGGGCCGCATGTCCGAGGTCGAGCAGACGTTGGAGGACAAGTAGCGCCTCCTGTTGCAGGCGGCACGATAGTCTGGCAATCATCCTGGGGCAAGGCACCGCCTTTGAGAGGCCTTGAAACATAACGGAGACGGCAAACTCGGTTTGGCCGCGGTCGTCGCGATCGGCATCGGCGGGATGGTCGGGGGCGGCATATTCGCCGTGCTCGGTTTGGCTGTGCAACTTGCTCGCGGTGGGACACCCTTGGCGTTCGCGCTGGCTGGAGTAGTCGCTCTGCTCACGGCGTATTCATACGCCAAATTGTCCGTCGCATTCCCAAGCCGGGGAGGAACGGTCACCTTTCTCGACCAAGCGTTCGGCTCAGGGGCGTTCACCGGCGGCCTCAATATCATGTTGTGGTTGAGCTACGTGGTCATGCTTTCGTTATATGCACATGCTTTCGGCAGCTACGGGGCCAGCTTATTCGGCCCGACCCATCAAACTTTTTTAAAACACATGTTCGTCACCGGGATTGTCTTTGTCTTCACTGCGCTGAACGTATCCGGCGCCCAGGTGGTGGGGAGAGCCGAAAAGATCGTGGTGGGTCTTAAACTCGCCATTCTTCTCCTCTTCGTCTCAGCAGGCTTGTTAAGCGCGGACTTCGGGCGATTGGCACCGTCGACCTGGTCTCATCCGCTGAAGCTGGTAGCTGGCGGAATGATCATCTTCTTGGCTTACGAGGGATTTGAACTCATTGCCAACACTGCCGCCGATATACGGGAGCCTCGAAAGACGCTTCCCCGAGCATACTATTCCTCGGTCCTGTTTGTCATCGCACTATATGTCCTGGTCTCTGCTGTCACGGTCGGCAATCTGTCCATAGACAAAATTGCAGCAGCCAGGGATTACGCGCTCGCAGAAAGCGCCAGACCTTTTCTGGGAACTTCAGGATTCCTCTTGATTGCCGTCGCAGCGCTGCTTTCCACCAGCTCTGCCATCAACGCCACACTTTATGGAGCAGCCCGGATAAGTTACTGCATTGCCAGGGACGGAGAGCTGCCTGCATTCTTGGAGAAGAAGATCTGGAATCGACCGGTGGATGGTCTTCTCATTACCTCCGGTTTCACCCTGCTTTTGGCAAATCTATTCGATCTCTCAAGCATTTCCATAATGGGAAGCGCTGGTTTTCTTATCATCTTCGCTGCAGTCAACCTCTGTAATTTGCGTCTGCACAAAGTCACGGCCAGCAATGTTTACCTTTGTGGGCTGGGGATTTTAGTATGTATGGGTGCCTTGATAGCTCTGGTGTGGCAAACGACTTTGTCCTCCTCCCGTGAAATCTGGGTACTGGCAATTATGATCGTCTCCGCGCTAACCATTGAAGCGATTTACCGGAGGATCACCGGACGGACGATCCTTCTGTCCGCCAGACGCTGAGAAGAATGATAGAAGAATTTAACACTTCCCGGGCCTGTAGAGGCTTTTAGTATGGGAACACAGGCTGAAACCGAGAAAAGGAAAGAACCGATGAAACACATTCTCAAATGTCACGAGATCATCAAAGATGACATGGTCAGGGGGGAGAATTGCTATTTATATGATAAAGACGATAAACGTTACGTCGATTTCGAGTCCGGAATATGGTGCACCGTGATAGGACATGCCCATCCGAGAATAAACCAAAAGATGACCGAGCAAATCAGCCGGGTGACTCATCTGAGCCCCCGATACACCAATTATCTGGCTCAGGAGGCGGCGGCTGATCTTTTGGATACAATCTCTTTAAAGGATGGTAAATGTGTGTTTTTAAGCTCAGGGAGCGAGGCGGTCGAGCTGGGTATTATCATGGCCAGGCTGATCACCGGAAAGAAATCGATGCTGGCCTTTGCCGAATCGTATCTCGGTGCTTATGGTTTCGCCGGCAGAAAAAACGCTGATCGGATGACCATTGATTTCAATGGTTGTCTCACCTGTGAACAGGCTGAATGTTTCCCGGATTGTGAGAACCTTAAGAAAATCAACTTTGATAAGGTGGCTGCATTCATATTTGAACCCGGAAGCTCATCCGGAAAGGTCAAGTTCCCTCCCCGGAAGCTGATTCGATTACTGGACAAAAAAATCAGAAACTCCGGTGGCTTAATAGTGATAGATGAGGTGACCACCGGTTTGGGCCGGACCGGAGAATGGTATGGCTTTAATCATTACCAGCTGAAACCGGATATCATTGCTTTTGGCAAGGGATTGGGCAACGGCTACCCGGTCAGCGCGGTGGCAGTTACAAACGAGATCGGACGAGAATTGGAAAACAGAGAATTTCGTTACGTTCAATCCCACCAGAATGATCCTCTGGGCTGCACCATCGCTTGTGAGGTAATCAAGGTAATACGGGAAGATGATTTGGTGAATCGAAGCCGGAGACTGGGCACAAAGTTAATTGTTAATTTGACTGAGCTTGAAGATAGATTTTCATCTGTCAGGCAGGTGAGGGGCTGATGGCGAGCTTGGAGTTTACGAAAGCAGGTGATGGAGTCGATGTCCAATGGATAGCCGAGGAGATGTTGAAAAGGGGCTTTTTAATCGGATTCAATCCGGATGCAAATTTGATAAGATTCCTGCCTCCCTTAACCATCGAGGAGAATGAGATTGAGGCTGTCGTGGAAAACCTGAAAACCATATTAGAAAAAATGAATTAGTCTAATTATAACGATCTGTGAGTCTGTGGACCAATCCAAAACTATGCTTGCCATCCTGGTGTAAGGGTGCTTAAATTCTGCTGCCCCTGGCAATTGATAGCCTTTGTCCTGTTGGAGCTTTTATCCACATCTGTCTGCTTGAATGGGGGAACACTATTTTGACCGGAGAACTTGACTTTTAGGCCTTCAACACGTAAATTTATTGGAGAAAATCCCTTTAAACAGGGTACACCTGAATTAATAAAGAAAGGGCAGCCAAAAAATAGCAAGCAACAAGCCGTCGTTTGGTGAATTGGTTGGCACATACGCAGGTTAAGGGTCTCAAGCGCATGACGATACTGATAATGGATTCATCCGGGCGATCATTTCCGGGAAAACATACGCCACCAACTTTGCTCGGATAACACTGTTTCATCTGTTATGACCATGAAAGCTGTTACAAAAGATTTGACCTATAATGCTGAGGATTTTAAACAGGTGGCTTCGGATTACCTGTCGCTGGTTGCCAATGCAGCCAACGTTGAAGTCGCCCGGGAGCGTTTATTCAGGCGAATCCACAGGAACCAGTTCGATACCTATGCCGACCAGAGTGAGTTGGCCGAGGGAAGGGTGATTCGTGTCTCGGACAGCACCCGATCCTTGCGCGGAATAATAAAAGCCCGCTCGGACTCCCTGGCCAATTTCAGCGTCATCCAGGCCATATACGATATAGTCAGGGACGTTCCCCGTCCCGACCTGCAGCCGGGTTTTTATACCGATCTGGTTCATATGTTCATGGGCATGAGGGGTGAGGGACCGATAGCAGCTCTGGGACCCTTTTACATCAGAGAAGGTCTGGAAGGCCGCCAAGCGGCAATCGCCCGATCCAAACAACTGGATAAGCTGTGGCAGGTGGTGGAAGAGTGGATGGATAGATATAAACACGGCTTGCAAGTGGACGTGATAGAAAAACGCAAAAAACGACGCGACAAGATCCTCTCTCAACTTGGCGGCACTGAAAACGATTGGTACGACTGGAAGTGGCAGCTGCGGCATGTGACAAAAAAACCGACCCAGCTGCAGGAGCTGATATCCTTATCCCCCACCGAAAAGAGGGCTCTCCAGCTGGTGGAGGAGGCAAAATTGCCTTTCGGGATCACCCCCTACTACCTTTCCCTGATGGACGAAGAGGGCGAAGACGATCGGGCGGTAAGAGCACAGGTCATCCCGCCGGAGTCTTACGTTGAGTTTATGTCCAGCCACAAGGGGGATTTCCACTGCTCGTTTGACTTCATGCTGGAGAGGGATACCAGCCCTATCGATCTGATAACCCGGCGCTATCCCGCCATCTGCATCTTGAAACCCTATAACACCTGTCCCCAGATATGCGTTTACTGCCAGCGCAACTGGGAGATCGATGAAGCCATGTCCGGCAGCGCGCTTGCCCCTCAGGAGAAGATCGACCAGGCTATCCAGTGGATTGCCGACCATCCCGCCATAAAAGAGGTGCTGGTGACCGGCGGTGACCCGGCTGCACTCGGCGATAAGAAGCTTTTCAGAATTATGGAACAGGTGGGGGAGATTCCTCACATTCTGCGGATCCGGCTGGGAACCCGCACTCCCGTGACCGTGCCCATGCGAATCACCGACCAGTTCGTCGAGCGTCTCGCCAGCCTGAGAATACCTATGCGGCGGGAGGTATCCGTGGTGACCCACGTGGAACATCCTTACGAGATCACCCCTGAGATGTTCGGTGCGGTGGAGAAGCTGCGGGCGGCTAAAATAAACGTCTACAACCAGAACGTTTACACATTTTATGTCTCACGTCGGTTCGAGGCGGCCCTGCTCAGGGGACTTCTGAAACGCATTGGTATCGAGCCATATTATACCTTTAATACCAAAGGCAAAGAGGAAACCGCCAATTACCGGGTTCCCATAGCCAGGTTAATGCAGGAGCAGAAGGAGGAAGCACGAATGCTGCCCGGTTTGTCCCGTACCGACGAGCCGGTCTACAACGTTCCCGGTCTGGGCAAGAACTACCTGCGAGCGCTCCAGCACCGGGAAGTGATCTCCCTCCTTCCGGACGGTTCCCGTGTGTACGAGTTCCATCCCTGGGAGAAGAACATCAGAGAACAGAAATCGTACGTGGGGGTTGACGTTCCCATCCTGGATTACCTGCAGAGGCTGGCTGCCATCGGTGAGGACGTCTCAAAATACGAAACCATCTGGTATTACTTCTAAATAGCCTCATTCCGAAAATTTCGAGCAACTTTTCCCATCTCAAAGCTGCGGTTTTAACTTACCCGGTCAGTTCAGACCAAGCATCTTATCAATCTATTTGAAAAATATCAAACTTAAGGTTACCAGTGTAATTGCCCTTGCCCTCCTCCGACGAAAACGATTTATGATACTTTTTCATCGGCGCTTCTTAGAGGATGGATACCATATCACAAATTCAACTAATAATAACCTTGACTCTAAAAACCACCAGGATTATAATAGAAAAGATGGCTAATGTACCATAGATGAAAAAGATCGTATGCCAAACTGCGTAACTGTGTGTTCACCGGCTGAAGGTATTTGTTAGACACATGGGAGGTTATCGGATCGTGCTGCTTTGCCGGTGAATCAGTTTGATCTTTAGTAGGTTTCACTTTAAACCAGGTGTTTATCAAGCTGAAAAAAAACCGGTTCACCGTGATTCAACCGATTGCCACTTGACTAAACCAAAAAGGAGGTCCGTATGGATCTTTCCGTTGTTCTCAGGGAGATTGGAAACTGGTTTCTCTCCACCGGATTGAGGATATTTTTAATCGCCATTCTCACCTTGATCGTGATCAAGGCTGTCAAAGTTCTGAGCAACCGGCTGGCTGCCCTGTTCGCCAGACAAAAAGTCGACGTGGAGGCTAAAAAAAGAGCTAACACCTTGGCTTCTGTTGTGCGGCATCTGGCGACGGTTGTAATTCTGGTAGTGGCTTTCATCACCGTCTTGGGGCAAGTGGGAGTCGAGATAGGTCCGGTGCTGGCGGCTGCCGGAATCGCGGGATTGGCCGTAGGTTTCGGCGCCCAGAGTCTGGTGAAAGACGTGATCAACGGGTTCTTTATCCTGTTGGAGGATCAGATTCGGGTGGGTGACGTAATCCAAGTTGCCGGCAAGGGAGGGGTGGTGGAGAAGGTGAATTTGAAAATGACCATCCTTCGCGATCTGGCCGGAAACGTTCATTACGTCCCCAACGGGAGCATCGATTTGGTCACCAATATGACCAAGGATTACTCCCGGTACGTTTTCGACATCGGGGTTGCCTACCGGGAGGACATAGATGAGGTGATTCAAATCATCCAGGAGGTGGATGAACAACTGCGGAACGATCCCCGGTTCGGACCGGACATCCTTGAGCCCATGGAGATAATGGGATTGGACCAGTTTGCCGATTCTGCCCTGGTGATAAAAGCCCGCACCAAGACCAAGCCCATCAAACAGTGGCGGGTGGCACGGGAGTTCAACCGTCTTCTGAAAAAGCGGTTCGACGAAAAGAACATCGAGATTCCATTCCCCCATGTTACCTTGTACTTAGGCGAGGACAAACAGGGCCAGGCAGCGCCCATGCGGATTGTGATGAAACAGCCCGCCTCAGCCTGAAATTAATCCGGATGGAGCTCGTATTTTAGGAACACTTAAGTTTTTAAAATCCTTTTAGAGGACACTTAGAATGGCCTTACGCTTGATTGAGGTATTCCTCCCGGCAGAAGAAAAAAATCGCCTGGAGGAGATACTCAAGGATCACAAGATCCTGGGGAGCTGGCAGGAGGAATTGTCCGAAGGCAAGATACTGACCAAACTCCTGCTGCCGGCAGAGCAAACCGGCGAGGTTTTGGACCTTCTGGAAAAACATTTCACCTCGGTGGAAGACTTCAGGATAGTTCTTCTTCCGGTGGAGGCCTCCATCCCCCAGCCGCAGGCAGAGGAAGAGAAGACCGAAGAGGCGGAACCTGCCGCTGAGGAGAAGCCGGAGAAGAGAATAGCTGGGATCAGCCGCCAGGAGCTTTACACCGACGTACAGGAGATCTCGAAGCTCTCATGGATCTTCATCGTATTCGTGCTTCTGGCGTCGATAGTTGCGGCCGTCGGCATATTGCGTGACAGCACCGTCGCCATCATAGGTGCTATGGTCATTGCCCCCCTCCTCGGACCCAATGTGGCTCTGTCTTTGGCCACCACGCTCGGAGACACAGATTTGGCTCGCCGGGCGATGATGACAAATGTAGCTGGAATGCTGGCGGCTCTATTCCTGGCCTTTCTGGTAGGGATCGCCTTTCAAGTCGACCCGGACGCTCCGAAAATCGTGTCGGTAACAAAGGTAGGGTTGGGAGATATTGTGCTGGCGCTGGCGGCAGGCAGTGCGGCCGCTCTATCGTTTACCACCGGTGTGCTGAGCGCTCTCATTGGAGTCATGGTGGCGGTGGCGTTGCTGCCCCCTTTGGTCACCCTGGGCATGTTGATAGGTGCCGGGGAGTGGGACTTAGCATTAGGAGCCATGCTGCTTGTGCTCACCAATCTGATTTGCATAAACTTGGCCGGGGTGGTAACCTTTCTGGCCCGGGGAGTTCGTCCGCTGATGTGGTGGGAGGCTGATAGAGCCAAGAAGGCTACGCGACAGGCGATTGTCATCTGGACGTTTCTCTTATTGATACTCGCGGTGGTAATTTTCCTCTCCCAGCGGGGGTGAAATCCGTTTAAGGTTTACTCCCAGGCTCTTATGCGATTCTCTTATCGAGTCACCGATGGTCGCGCCGAAAAGGTCGGCAATTCGCGGACACGAAAAGTGTTGATTCCCCTTTCCGTTCGTTGTATCTTGACGAGGGAACAAGTCGATGACTTCTCGGATGCACTGATCGGTACTGTAAAAGCGGAGGCTCAAACATGGAAGACTTTTTGAGGGATTGGCTTTTCGATCCAACCGTGGGCAAGATCATATTCGCCGCAGTCGGCATCCTGGTGATCAGCGTGCTGATCCGCTTGCTTCAGCGCTCTTCCTCCCGCTGGATCAAAGACTCCGACACCCGCTATCGGGCCCGAAAGTTTCTCACCTTCATCGGCTATCTTTTGGGCCTTTTGTTTCTGGTGGCCCTTTTCAGCGACAAGCTGGGCGGCATCCACGTGGCGCTGGGCATAGCCGGAGCCGGAGTGGCTTTCGCCCTGCAGGAGGTCATCACCAGCATCGCCGGCTTCGTGGCGGTCTCGTTCGGACACTTCTACAAAACCGGGGACCGGATTCAGCTGGCGGGAATAAGAGGAGACGTGATCGACATCGGCGTTTTGCGCACCACCTTGATGGAATGCGGTCAATGGGTCGACGGCGATCTGTACAACGGACGCATCGTGCGCATAGCCAACAGCTTCGTTTTCAAGGAACCGGTATTCAATTACTCGGCTGATTTCCCTTTTCTGTGGGATGAAATCAACCTGCCGGTGAAGTACGGCAGTGATCAACGGCTGGTCAGAGAAATCCTCCAGAGGATTCTCAAAGAGATCGTAGGCGATTACGCCGCCTGGGCCAAAGAGACCTGGAAGGAGATGGTAAGAAAATACAAGATCGAGGATGAAAAGGTTGAGCCAATGATTACCATGATCGCCAACGACAACTGGATGGAATTCACCCTGCGTTACGTGGTGGACTACAAGAAACGGCGGAGCACCAAGGATAGGATCTTTGCCCGCATCATGGAGGAGTTCGAAAAAACCGAAGGCCGGGTGGCCATAGCATCCTCCACCACGGACATCAGCCTGGTTCAGACACCCCAGCTCGACGTAAGAATCAGTGGTAAAACCAAGGACCCGAAGCAAGACTCGTGACTCTCTGAACAAAACCTGGTTCTGGCATCCCGGAAACTCATTTTTGTGGCAGATTACATTTGCCACTCAGCTGAACGGGAGGTGAACGTTAATGCCAAGATTCCTTAAAAAAGTATCGAAAACAATTGGACTCTCTCCAGGAGCTCTGGTTCACATCGGGAAGAAGAAGATCGAGAAGGTGAGAATCGGACTCATCGACTACGACGAGGCACAGCTTCAGGAGAAGGAGCCAAAGACCGTTGAGGAGTGTTTCCCCTTTAAGGATCTGCCCACCGTGACCTGGGTTAACATCGACGGGCTTCACGACGTCCAGGTGATGGAAAAGATCGGAAAGCACTTCAACCTGCATCCTTTGGTTTTGGAGGACATCTTAAATACTGAACAGCGACCCAAGATCGAGGACTTCGATGACTACATCTTTGTCGTCTTGA
>CAYOSZ010000063.1:0-8873 GCA_964406715.1 uncultured Ignavibacteria bacterium
TCTGCGAAACCAGCTTCTGGAAGTCTGTCTTCAGTTGCCTGATATCTGAGGTGCTGGCTGCTTGGAATGAAACGTGCGGATGAGCGTATTGTTCGAATGCCACGCAATCGTATTTCCTCTCCAATGAAGCCCAAAGCTTCTTGATTTTTTTATATGGCTGACCTTCCAGATTTGATACAATTCCGATTGTTTCCACGTGTCACTCGATTTTGCCGGTCCATTACCCTTAGATTGCCGACTAGTTTTTAGGGTGTTAGCTTGGTCGCCTTGAGCGAGAACATGAGGGGTATGGTCTCCTTACCGCCCTTCAACCTCCACCAGCCGTCCCTGCCTTTTTCCATAAACGGAAAGTGATCCTCACCGCAGTAGGGGAACTCGTGAAGAAACTCGATCTTCAATCCCGCGGATATCAGAGCATTGATGACGTCCGAAAGGGGATGCGTCCACTCGAAGGTCGGGTTGGTTACCTCAGCGTCCTTGTCAGCATAGGTGCCTTCCCCTTCCCATTTGGTTGGCTGAGGAGCATGGAAGTATGAATATCTCACTTTCAAATGAGTAGTGTTCCTTTCGTTCTCAAAGACGGCATTGAAGGGATGTGCTTCTGCTATGTAAAAGATTCCTCCGGGTTTGAGAAAGTGGGAGATGACCTCTGCCCACTTTCTAATGTCCGGAAGCCAGCACAAGATGCCATAGGAGGTGAAAACGATGTCATATTCTTTTTTCAATAGCCGGGGAAGCTCATAAATGTTGCAGCACAAAAACTCCGCCTCTATGCCCAGTTCCTTGCTCAAGGATTTGGCCAGATGGATTGATTTGTCAGAGAAATCCACACCCGTTACCTTCGCACCCAGCCTAGCCCATGATATGGTATCCATACCGAAATGACATTGTAAGTGCAAAAGCGTTTTTCCCTTCACATTTCCTATTTCCTCCTGCTCGACAGACATGAGCGTGCATCTTCCGGCCTTGAATCCATCTACATCATAGAATTTCGATTCGGCGTGAATGGGAGTTACCTCATTCCAGTGCTTTAAGTTTTCCTCCATGTAATCATCCATTCTGATTGTCTCCTGTTTTCATCCAGGCTCTATTCCCTTGTGTTTTTAACCGTCTCCCGGAAACCTGCAGAAAGAAATCCGGTTTACAATTGACTATAATATCCAAATCCGGAGGTGAAGTCAATTCATTTTGGGAGGAGAGTTATGGAGACGCATAATAATGCGGAGGCATTCGGGATTTAAGCCCGTAACACTCACAGGTTTCAAGTGAAAGAAAAGACAAACCTCATGGTTGTTCGCACAAGATTTCGGAGGGGTACGATTCTCGGCACCAAAACGAGTTCTGTACAATCAAGCCCTGTCCCTACCAACTATTCTTAAATAGAATAAGTTAGCACACATAGGTTCTCTCAAGCAGCTCCGGGGACATGTTTGAGCAGCAAGTTTAGAATGTCTGTCCCATGTTGAAGTATATTCTTTCGCGTGGCTCTCCCTTCTTGGGCTGTAAGTTGATCCCGTAATCAAGGCGCACGATACCGATGGGAGTGTTTGCCCGAAGACCAAATCCGGCCGAGGTGCGCAAATCGTCGAGACGAAAATCCTGGGGAGCCAGCCACACGTTGCCGACGTCGGCAAAAAGAGCCGCCCCCATCATTTTGTAGAGTGACTGGCGAATCTCCAGCAGGTTTAACACCAACTCCAACCTTCCACCCATCGGATCTCTCTCTGCATCCAGAGGTCCGACCAGTTGGTAGCCGAATCCCCGGAGGGAATTGGGCCCGCCGGTGTAGAAGCGTTCGTTTAAGGGGATATCCCGAGAGGTGCCGAAGAAATCCATCCATCCGATCTCAAGAGCAGAGGCAATAATGGTGGAGCGCTTCCAGGGATAGAAGCATTTGAACCGCACGACGGAGCGCACAAAAGTATCGGTGCCGCTTAAGAATGAACCGGCCAGCTCGTTATGCCACCCCAGGTAGATTCCCCGGTTGGAGTTAAACAGGTTATCCCGCGTGTCGTAGATCAGCGAAAGCATCAGGCTTCGAACGTTAGTCTTCTGCCCTTCCGGGACGGTGCCGATTTGAATGTTGCTCAGCTTCGAGTCCTCGTATCGATAGGTAAGAGAGGCGGTGGAACGCTTCCCGAAAGTCTTTCCGATGACCAGGCGTCCGCCTTTTCGGGTAAGGTCAAAACCGGGTTGCTCTAAATATTCGAACAGCAAATTGACGTCGGTCCGCCAGCGCAAGTCCAAAGTCCAGGGTTCGGTAAACGATGCTTCCACGCCGCGACTGATGAAGCTGATTTTCGTGGTCAGTCCGGCTTTAAGGGCGGTTCCTGCCAAGTTGGTGTTGAAGATTTCGATTCTTCCCCGGGCCTTTTCCACCGACCCGTATCCCGCGGCGATGTTAAACTCAAGTGACTCGTTTTCCTGCAGCTCGATTAAGATGTCCTTTTTTGCTGAATCGCCACTGGAAGCGATCTGGGGTCGAATGAATACGCTCTGGAATAATCCGGTGAGATACAATCGTCGCTGTGACTCAAGCAGGCGAGAGTATCTGACCACATCTCCCGGACTGAAAAGCAGTTCCCGTTCCACCACATGAGGCCTGGTCTTCTTCAAGCCCTCCAGGCGGATTTGACCGACGGAAAACTGAGTCTTTTCCTGGATGACGAAATCGATCAAGGCTCGATGAGTTTCCGAATTGATGTGGATATCCGGATTGACCTCGGCCTCCAGGTAACCGCTGTTGGCATACAGGGTCAGAACGGCTAAGGTTGCATCCTGGATTCTCAACCGCCTGAACGGGTCCTTGGGTTTGATGGTTATTTTCCCCAAAAGCAAGCTGTCGCCAAATACGGAGTTGCCAAAAACCGTCACACCTTCCACTAAGGTTAATTCACCTTCGGAAATCTGTATGCGAAGGTGCACCAACCTTTCGGTTGTGTCTACGCTTACCCGGGCGTCTGTAATTTGCGCATCCAGATAACCATTCTGCTGGTAGAACAGCACCAGATTTTTAAGATCGTCCTCGAAGACTTCCGGATAATAATAGGAGGGAGCTAAAAACCTCGAGGAACGGGTGAGCATTACCCGCTTCAATCTATGGTGGCTGAATATCTGGTTGCCCTCAAAGATAACCGAGCTGACTTTGAGTTTACCGGATGGTTCTTCAGCCCAGGCACCTGATTTCAATAAGAGGCAGAGGATTATGAAGAAGAAAGCGGTTCTAAGATTCATGGTTTCGATCTTAATCGATATTTCAGGTTCATGCCAGCTCGGCCCTGCTGATCGGTTTCACCTTCCAGGGAAAAGTGTTTGGACAACCGATAATCCAGCCGGAAACTGTTTTCGTTGGAGTGACCGACCGTGGTTATATAGGTGAGCTCCATACGACGCGAGAGCTTCTTGGAAGCCAGCAGCTGGGGACCCCAGGACTGGTCAAAGCGAAACAGGTTTCCCTCAATGGTCAATCGTTCCAGTCCCAGCAGGTTGCCCACCTTACGGGAAGTGTAGCCGGTTATCTTCTGACTGGAAAGTGACTGTGCCCGCTCAATCAGCACACCGGAAATGGAGGCGTCTCTCCCTTCCGCATCCTTTCCTGCCAGCTGCTCACGGGTGGCACCTATGGTGAGCAGTGACAGGATGTTGGATTTGTCCAGAGGAGGGTCGGATGTGATCTCCACTACCACCTGGTCCAGCGCGCCGCTTATGGCAAGAGTTACCAGGTAGGGAGTCGCCTCGGTGGCGCGATAGGTTGTGACCTTAGTCTCTGCTTTCAAATCGATGATCGGATTCAAACGATCGGGATCGATGAAATCCACCACCCCCTGTTTGATGGCAAATTTCCGATCCAGATACAGCACGTATCCCTCCTCCACGGTAACGCGCCCGGAGAGATTCGGCTGCAGGGGTGAACCGGTGGTGCTCAATTCGGTGTGCAGGCGCAGACGAGCCAGGTTATTGTCCACCCAAACGTCCTGGCTCTCTCGCAGGCGAAGGTTTATTTTGGTCTGCCGAAGGAAAAAGGGAAGTTCCGGCTTTGGTCTTTCCACGGCTTGGGCAAAAGGCAAGACGGATTGTGGTTTGAAATTAACCAGCAAGCGCGACTCGTCCAAAACGATATCCCCGTCCAGAAGGAAGTAGTTGTTCTGGTCCTTATAGCTCAAATTTGCGGATTTGACCGAGAGAATCAACTGTTTGGGGCGGTCGATCCTTACGTCCGTAATCTCAGCCCGCACGTCTGCATGCACCAGCTCGCCTTTGTCGTGGGTCAGGTCACCGGAGACGAAAATTGTTCCTCCATCCAGCCGGATGAACAGGGAATCGATATCCAGCTCGTTCTTATTGAGGTTCAGCTTGACCACACCCTGATGGAAAGGCTCATTCAGCCAGGAGGGTTGCAGGGTGAGCTCGCGAACTTCCAGGTTCCCATCCACCTCAAAATCATCGGTTGAACCGCTCAAAGTCAATTCCGTGTTCAGGATTCCGGATAGCTGTGTGAAATCAGGGAAAAACGGCTGCAGGGTTGCCAGATCCATCCGTTTGATTCTGGTATGGAATCGAAGCGAATCCGGCGAGATGAAACCGCTGCCTGTGACCGCGTCCAAATTCGAAACGGAGAGGCTTACCTGCACATCCAATCTTCGCGACCGGGAGGCTGTCACATTCCCCTGCAGTTGGAACGGGGTCTTTTGTATCACACCACTCAAATTGTGGATGATCAAGATTGAATCCCGTATGGAGGAATTCAAATCGATCTTCTGAATGGCATGTGCATTTTGCGCTGTCTGAAAAGCTCCCTCTTCGAGTGTCAGTGTTCCGGTGGGATGGGGATGGCCCAGGGTTCCATCCCAGCTCAGATCATATGAGCCGAGACCGGAGAGTTGCATTCCGTCGGACAGAAACGTGTTGAGAAGGCGGAGATCAATGGCCTGCCCTGAAGCTGTCCCTTTTGTCATACTATTTTCCGATACAAACCAACTTCCGTCTTCTCTTTTCTGTAATCCCACAACTCCTGAAGCGGTGGAGTGATGATCCTTATCGAATAATTCCAGGGGTCGGAAAACGAACCGATCACCGGCGAAGGCTATGTGTCCCCTCACCGAATCCATCTCCACCAGTTGGAAACGAGGTCTCCGGAGGTCAAAATCGAAATCGGCTGCAGGGTTGTTCAGATTTCCGGCGAAAGTGAGATTAAACCCGAGCCACCCACCTATGTCGGGAGCTTCCGGAAGAAGATTTCGTATGGCCTCGAGGTTCAGTCGGTCTCCCTCCACATCCAGGGTGTATCGATCCGCTTTGGAAAGATCAAAGACTGCCGTCACCTTTCCTGCCCGATCAAAGCCGGCGGCAGTATCATCCGACTCTGGTTCAACACGGGTTTTGCCTTCTTCCAGGCTGTGACCGTCGTGCACCAGTTGGATCAGCTCTATTTCGCAGGTTCCTCTGGCAGAGGAGATGGAAAAATCTCCTCCAGCCTGGATCAGAAGTGAATCACGGCGTAATTGAAGAAGCGACAGGTTCGCTTGTTGGTCATCCAGGGTCAACTGCAGCTGGCCTTCATCCATATAGATATCGCCGTAACCGGGCCGAATCAGTTCGATTTCAATTTTGCCGCTGAGGCTGTCTGGTCGACCACTGACCTGGCCCCGATATGCAGCGCTCCCCGTAATATTCGAAAGATGGAAAGGTGGTCTGAGCGTGTCAATGGGATTTAGATTTCCCGCAAAATGAAGTTCCGAGACGTGAAGCTGGCCCTCTTTATAGAGGATGTTGGCGGTGAAAGTGTCAACCGGAAAATCCTGATAGGAGAGGCTCTCCGCTTTTACCTCAGCCGTGATCCGGGGTGAATCGATATTTCCTCCTACAACTCCTTCAAGCTCCATGCTGCCGGTCAGCTCTGAGATATCAGCCAGACCAGCCAGAGGTTCCAGCTGGAAGATTTTAGCCGAGAATTCCCCTTCGAGCCGCTCACCGTCCAATTTGAGCCTGGCTAACAGCTCGGAGTTCGCCTGGTTAAACCGGAGGTGGGTTAAGCCCTGCTGCATGGTCGCTTTGACGGAGAAATCGGGAAGAGACTTAGAGCGGTATTTAGCCTGCTTCAGTTTTACCTCCGCCGTAACGTTCCAGTCTGCGGGATTTTGGCTGGTGCCGGAAGCGGTTAACTCAGCATGGATCTTACCCTGATAGGGGGAAGCCTCATGATATAGATATCGCCAGATTTGTGCCAGCTCGAGTCCGTCCGCCGACATGGAGAGCTGGCCGGAGAGGAGACTGTCGGTGGAGAGCCGGCCTTTTCCGGAAATGCTCCCTCCCATAACTCCCAGGCTCATCTGGTTCAGACTGACTGAACCGGGCTCCAACTTTGCCTGAATAAATCCATCGCGAAGGCGGACTTCAGCCACGTCCAATTCGGGAAGATCAAGTTCAAGACTCAATCGGGGATGGTCAAAAGAGCCTTCCACATGCAGTGACAAATCCACCTGGCCTTGAATTGGGGGCAACTTCCCGTGGATGTGCTCACGGGCGGTTTGTATGAGCAGCCCCGGATTTCCTCTCAAGGAGAAATCGCCGGTGACGGAAGGGGGAGCGTCCTCTGTCAAAAGCTGTCCATTTCCGGTGAACTCCAGACCCGGTAAAGCCATCGAGAGAAGAGTCAAATCCAGCCTATCAGGACTTATCTGACCCTCCAGCTTGATCCGGACTGCGGTCAATGGAATGCTCCGGTAATCCAAGACGCTGGAATCGACCTGGACATGATACTGGTATGTCTGGTCTCTCACATGTTCTATTGCCACGTTCACATTGTGAAGCGAGGCCTCCATGGGAATGGAATTATCGAGATACCGGATTGAGGAATTCCGCAGGACTGCCCTGTTCAGTTGAACCTGAAGGGGAGCTGGGGAAGAAGCACTTTCTTTTTTTCCATTTGAATCCAACAGCGGAATGTTATAAGCCCCGGAGCTGTCTTTGCTGACCGAGAGGAAAAGATCATCCAGGCTCACCGAACGAATCGAAAGGGGACGCCCCAGCAGATCGATGAGCCGGTATTGTATTCCGGCCTGACCCAACTTCAAAAGAGTAAGCGTGTCGCCGTCTTGCACTCGATAGACTCGGAGATCCTGCAGTCGCAGACGGGAAAACAGGTTCGTCTTTAAGCTTCCGATGCGGACCTCCTGCCCCAACAGGTCCCGCAATTTGCCCTCGACCATCCCCTTTATCAACTTCTCCCCCGGAGGAAGACCGAGCAGCAAAAGCAGGAGTGAGAGGAATGCGAAGATGATGGCGACGGTGATTGCCAGCCGGCGCAACAACCGCCTTGTTTTCGGTTTGTCTTCTTTCATCTCGGTAAGGTTCAAAAAGGAACCGGCAGCTTTCAGGTGGCAGAGGGAGATTCAAGAACAACCGGCTCTATCTGTGGGAAACAGGACCCCGGAATTCCGGCAACTGTGTTACGATGAATCGGGCAAAAAAGGGTGACTGAGATTCCTCCACTCATCCCTTTTTAGCCCTGGTGGCGCTGATTCCGGCAACGGCATATCCCAGGGCAAAGCCCACGATCAGGGTCAGGGCCAGAAGGATTATTCGCGACATGCTGATTTTCCAGAAGAAAAGTCTTAGGCTGACCACCTGGGTGTTCTGCACGATGATAATCAGAAGGAGAACCGCTATGATTAGGATAACAATGGTCTTGGTCTTCATTCGATTACCTACCCGGATAAATTGAGTTTCACGCCGGCTGCTCCTGATTGAGCTGGTTGCGTAATAACAGGCTGGTTGGGGCTGGGATCTTGAAATGCATAAAGTTTTCTTAAAAAAGCTACCGGCTTTTACGTTTTTGGTGATTTCATTTCTTGCGAGTGATGATGACCGTGCTGATACTGTTTCCTTCCATGCTTTTGATCTTGATTTCAAATTTGGGCATTCTGATGATTTCCCCCTCTTTTGGTATTCTGCCGATTTTGTCCAGTATGTAGCTGGAGATACTGTAAGGTGCTTTTTCTTCCGGCAGATTGAGGCCGCACTTTTCGTTGATCTCATCGATATCGGCTCGACCCTGTACTAAGTAAGAGCGGAAGGAGAGCCTTTTTATGGTTGGTCCTATCTTCTCGGTCTCGTCTATTATCTCGCCAACTATCTCCTCCAGCACGTCCTCCAAGGTTACCAGCCCCACGTTGGTGCCGAAATCGTCCACCACGATGGCCAGGTGTTGTTTCCTGCGCTGGAAGAATTTCAGAAGCGAATCCAGCTTTTTCGACTCGGGCACGAACAGGATGGGCCTCATGACGGTTCCCGTCGGCGCATCTTTTTTCTCCCGCATTGCCTTCTGAGCATCCATGACATGGACGAATCCTTTTATGTGGTCCAGGTTTTCTTTGTACACGGGCAGCCTGGCGTAACCTTTGGAATGGAAAACTTCGGCAATGTCTTTGATCTTTTCATCAGCCGAAACTGCTGCGATCTTGTTCCGGGGAGTCATCACGTCCTTGGCCTCCAGATCGTCCAGTCTGAAAATCCGATGAATCATCTTTTTTTCGGCATCTTTGATTTGGCCGGCTTCCTCAGCCACGGTGACAAAGGTTTCGATCTCGTCCTCGGTCACCAGGGGTTTCGGCTTTTGACCGGTGATGTTGGTCAGCACGTTGGTCAGAACCTCGAACAGAAAAATAACCGGCGACAGGACGGTTTGCAGGAATTGTAGCGGCTTGGCCACGATCAGGGAGATCTGTTCGCTGTGTTTGGTGGCAAGTGTTTTGGGCGTGATTTCTCCGAAGATCAAAATTATCAGAGTCATCACGCCGGTGGTTATTCTGACAGCGTAACTTTTTGAGATCTGATATATTATGGATTTGGCCAGTGCGGAGGCCGCGATGTTC